>DASRYN010000224.1:0-9360 GCA_035687185.1 Pseudoxanthomonas sp.
GGCGGTGCCCGCCGCGACGAGGAGAAGTCGCGCGCCAAGGAGCGCGTGTTCTCCTTCCGCAACGAGCACCACCGCTGGGACCCCAAGCGCCAGCGCCCGGAGCTGTGGAACCTGTACAACGCCCGCATCCGCAAGGGCGAGAGCGTGCGCGCCTTCCCGCTGTCCAACTGGACCGAGCTGGACGTGTGGCTCTACATCTACCGCGAGAACATCCCGGTGGTGCCGCTGTATTTTGCTTCCGAAAGGCCGGTCGTCGAGCGCGACGGCGCCCTGATCATGGTCGACGACGACCGCCTGCCGCTGAAGTCGGGCGAGACGCCGCAGCTGCGCCGGGTGCGTTTCCGCACGCTGGGCTGCTACCCGCTGACCGGGGCGATCGAGTCCGAGGCCGACACCCTGGAGAAGATCATCGCCGAGATGCTGGTCACCACCAGTTCCGAGCGCCAGGGCCGGGTGATCGACCACGACCCGACCGCCTCGATGGAAAAGAAGAAGCTGGAGGGGTACTTCTGATGGGCACGGACGCCAGCGCGGCCGCCACCGACATCGCCGCCTACCTGCGCCAGCACGAGGACAAGCCGCTGCTGCGCTTCATCACCTGCGGCAGCGTGGACGACGGCAAGAGCACCCTGATCGGCCGCCTGCTGTACGAGAGCAAGCGCCTGTTCGACGACCAGCTGGCCGCCCTGGAGGCCGACAGCCGGCGCCACGGCACCCAGGGCGAGCGCATCGACTACGCGCTGCTGCTGGACGGCCTGGCCGCCGAGCGCGAGCAGGGCATCACCATCGACGTGGCCTACCGCTACTTCGACACCGAGAAGCGCAAGTTCATCGTCGCCGACTGCCCAGGCCACGAGCAGTACACCCGCAACATGGCCACCGGCGCCTCCACCGCCGACCTGGCCGTGGTGCTGGTCGACGCGCGCAAGGGCCTGCTGCCGCAGACCCGCCGCCACAGCTACATCGTCTCGCTGCTGGGCATCTCCCACGTGGTGCTGGCGGTGAACAAGATGGACCTGGTCGGCTACGACCAGGGCGTGTTCGACGCCATCGCCGCCGGCTACCGCGAGCTGGCCGCGCAGCTGGGCATCGCCCACGTGCAGGCGATCCCGCTCTCGGCGCTGGAGGGCGACAACCTCTCCTCGCGCTCGCCCCGCACCCCCTGGTACGGGGGCCCCAGCCTGCTCGGCCACCTGGAGGCGGTGGACGTGGCCGCCGCCGGCGCGGGCGGCGGGCTGCGCCTGCCGGTGCAGTGGGTCAACCGCCCCAACCAGGACTTCCGCGGCTTCGCCGGGACCATCGCCGCCGGGGAAGTCTCGCCGGGCGACGAGATCGTGGTGCTGCCGTCGGGCCGGCGCTCGCGCGTGGCCCGGGTGCTGGGCGCCGACGGCCCGGTGGAGCGCGCCTTCGCCGGACAGGCGGTGACCCTGACCCTGGCCGACGAGATCGACGTCAGCCGCGGCGACGTGATCGCCGCCGCCGGCGATCCGCCGGCCGTGGCCGACCAGTTCGCCGCGCACCTGCTGTGGATGAGCGACGCGCCGCTGCTGCCCGGCCGCCCGTACTGGCTGAAGATCGGCGCCCGCACCGTGGCTGCCAGCGTCAGCGAGATCAAGCACCGGGTGGACGTGAACACCCAGGAGCACCTGGCGGCCAAGCGCCTGGAGCTCAACGAGGTCGGCTACTGCAACCTCAGCCTGGAGGAGCCGGTGGCCTTCGCCCCCTACGCGGAGAACCGCGCGCTGGGCGGCTTCATCCTCATCGACCGGCAGAACAACGACACCGTCGGCGCCGGCACGCTGGACTTCGCGCTGCGCCGCGCCGACAACGTGCACTGGCAGCACCTGGACGTGGACAAGGCCGCCCGCGCGCGGATCAAGGGCCAGGCGCCGAAGGTGCTGTGGTTCACCGGCCTGTCCGGCGCGGGCAAGTCCACGGTGGCCAACCTGGTGGACAAGCGCCTGCATGCGCTGGGCTACCACACCTTCGTGCTGGACGGCGACAACGTCCGCCACGGCCTGAACCGCGACCTGGGCTTCACCGACGAGGACCGCGTCGAGAACATCCGGCGGGTGGCCGAGGTGGCCCGGCTGATGACCGACGCCGGCCTGATCGTGCTGGTCAGCTTCATCTCCCCGTTCCGCGCCGAGCGCCAGCTGGCGCGGGAGCGCTTCGCGCCGGGCGAGTTCCTGGAGGTGTTCGTCGACGTGCCGCTGGAAGTGGCCGAGGCGCGCGACGTGAAGGGCCTGTACCGCAAGGCCCGCGCCGGGCTGATCCCGAACTTCACCGGCATCGACTCGCCGTACGAGGCGCCCGAGAGCCCGGAGATCCACCTGGACGCCACCGCCGCGCCCGAGGCCTTGGTGGAGCAGGTGCTGCAGGCGCTGGACCTGGACTGGAGCGCCAGCGGCACCTCCGGGCTGTAGCGGCGGGCGGTCCGGCCGGCGCCCGGCGCGCGGGTGCCGCCGCGCGCGGGACCTGCCGCGGGCCCGCCGGGGCGGAGGGGCGCGTGCGGGTCAACCATCGGCACATCCGGCCGTTCATATCTCCTCGCTAGACTCGGTGGTTTGCCATGACTGCTGCGAGGATGTCGATGTCGTCACGTTTCCTGGCCATGGGCGCGGTCCTGGCGGGCGTCTTCGGGCTGGCCGCATGCGGCCGCGAGGCATCCGCGCCGCCGGCGCCCGCCGCGGTGCCGGTCACCACCACGACCGTGCAGCCGGTGGCCTGGAGCGATACCATGCAGGCGCTGGGCACGGCGCGGGCGCGCGAATCGGTGGAGCTGACCGCCAAGGTCAGCGAGATCGTCGAGCAGGTGCATTTCGAGAGCGGGCAGCAGGTCCGTGCCGGGGAGCCGCTGGTGACCCTGCGCGGTGACGCGCAGCAGGCCGCGCTGCTGGAGGCGCAGGCCGCGTACGAGGAGGCCGAGCAGCAGTTCCGCCGCCTGCAGGAGCTGGTGGGGCAGCAGCTGGTCTCGCGCGCCTCCCTGGACACCCAGCGCGCCACCCGCGACGCCGCCGCCGCGCGGGTGCGGCAGATGCGCTCGGACATCGGCGACCGCCGCGTGCGCGCGCCCTTCGCCGGCGTGCTCGGCATCCGCCAGGTCAGCCCCGGCGCGCTGATCACCCCGTCCACCGTGATCGCCACCCTGGACGACGTCTCGCGCATGTACGTGGACTTCCAGGTGCCGGAAACCGCGCTGGCCGCCCTGGCCCCCGGCGCGCGCGTGACCGCCTCCGCCGCGGCGTGGCCCGGCCGCGGGTTCGAGGGCCGCGTGGAGACCGTGGACGCGCGCGTGGACCCGGGCACCCGCGCGGTGACCGTGCGCGCGGTGTTCGACAACCCCGAGCGCCTGCTGCGCCCGGGCATGCTGATGGACGTGCGCCTGTTCCGGCCCGAGCGCCGGGCGCTGGTGGTGCCCGAGATCTCCGTGGTGCAGGTGGGGCGCGACTCGTTCGTGTACCGCGTCGGCGAGGGCGGCAAGGTGGAGCAGGCGCCGGTGGAGACCGGCGTGCGCCGCGAGGGCCGGGTGGAGATCGTGCGCGGCATCGCCGCCGGCGACCGCATCGTGGTCGACGGCACCGGCAAGCTGCGGCCCGGCATGACGGTGGCCGAGGCCCCGCGCGAGCCCGCCGCCCCGGCGCGGGACTGACCGATGAAGCTGTCCGACATCTCGATCAAGCGGCCGGTGCTGGCCGTGGTGGTCAGCCTGCTGCTGATCGTGCTGGGCGTCATGTCCTTCATGCGGCTGACGCTGCGCGAACTGCCCAACATCGACCCGCCCATCGTCTCGGTGGAGGTCAACTACCCCGGCGCCTCGGCCGCGGTGGTGGAGACGCGCGTCACCCAGATCCTCGAGGACGCGCTTTCCGGCATCGAGGGCATCAACACCATCCAGTCGCAGAGCCGCAACGGCCGCGCCGACGTCACCATCGAGTTCCGCCTCACGCGCGACATCGAGGCGGCGGCCAACGACGTGCGCGACGCGGTCAGCCGGGTCATGGACCGCATGCCCGACGAGGCCGACCCGCCCGAGATCGCCAAGGTCGAGGCCGACGCCGACGTCATCGTCTGGCTCAACATGCGCTCCACCACGATGGACACCCTGGAGCTGAGCGACTACGCCGACCGCTACGTGGTCGACCGCCTGTCCTCGCTGGACGGCGTGGCCCGGGTGCAGCTGGGCGGCAGCCAGCGCTACGCCATGCGCATCTGGCTGGACCGCGAGGCCATGGCCGCGCGCGGCATCACCGCCGGCGACGTGGAGGACGCGCTGCGGCGCGAGAACGTCGAGCTGCCGGCCGGCCGCATCGAGTCGCAGACGCGCGACTTCACCCTGCGCGTGGAGCGCGGCTACCACGACCCGGCGCAGTTCGCGCAACTGCCGCTGCGCAAGGGCACCGACGGCTACGTGGTGCGGCTGGGCGACGTGGCCCGGGTCGAACTGGGCCCGGAGGAGCGCCGCGCCTACCTGCGCAGCAACTTCGTGCCCAACGTGGGCCTGGGCATCGTCCGCACCTCCACCGCCAACGCGCTGGACGTGGCCCGTGCCGCGCGCGCCGAGGCCGAACGCATCCAGCAGACCCTGCCGGAGGGCACGGACATCTTCGTGGCCTACGACAGCACCGTGTTCATCGACGCCTCCATCAAGCGCGTGTACTGGACGCTGGTGGAGGCCATCGTGCTGGTGATCGCGGTGATCTGGCTGTTCCTGGGCAGCCTGCGCGCGGCGCTGATCCCGGCGGTGACGGTGCCGGTGTGCGTGGTGGCCGCGTTCATGGGCCTGTACGCCTTCGGCTTCTCCATCAACCTGCTGACCCTGCTGGCGCTGGTGCTGTGCATCGGCCTGGTGGTGGACGACGCGATCGTCGTGCTGGAGAACGTGCAGCGCCGGGCCGACCTGGGCGAGCCGCCGCTGGTGGCCGCGCGCCGCGGCACGGCGCAGGTGGCCTTCGCGGTCATCGCCACCACCGCGGTGCTGGTGGCGGTGTTCCTGCCGGTGGGTTTCATGGAGGGCAACAGCGGGCGGCTGTTCCGCGAGCTTTCGGTGGCCCTGGCCGGCGCGGTGGCGCTGTCGGCCTTCGTGGCGCTGACGCTCACGCCGATGATGTGCTCCAAGCTGGTGCGCCCGCATGGCAGGGAAACCGGCTTCAACGCCTGGATGAACCGCCGGCTCGCGCGCATCAGCGCCGGCTACGGCAGGCGCGTCTCGCGCCTGGTGGCGCTGCCGTCCCGGCGCATCGCGCTGCTGGTGACGGCGGCGATGCTGGCCTGCCTGGCGCTGATCGCGCTGCTGGTCTGGCGCGTGCCCAGCGAGCTGGCCCCGACCGAGGACCGCGGCCGCTTCTTCGTGATGGTGGACGGGCCCGAGGGCGCCGGCTTCGACTACACGGTGGGGCAGCTGCAGCAGGTGGAGCGGATCATCGGCGGGCATCTGGGCGAGGGCAAGCCGATCCAGCGCGCCAACTCGCGCGCGCCGCGCGGGTGGGGCGGCGGCGAGGAGATGCACACCGCGCAGGTCATCGTGTTCCTGCAGGACTGGCACGCGCGCGACGTCAGCACCGACGAGGTCGCCAGCCAGCTGCGCCGCCAGTTCGCCGCGCTGCCCGGCGTGCAGGCCCGCGTGAACCAGCCCGGCGGACTGATCGGCGGCCGCGGCCAGCGCTACCAGCTGGTGCTCGGCGGCCCGGACTACGCCGAGCTGGTGCAGTGGCGCGACCGCATGCTGGCGCGCATCGCGCAGAACCCGGGGCTGGTGGACATCGACACCGACTACAAGGAGACGCGGCCGCAGATGCGGGTGGAGATCGACCGCCAGCGCGCCGCCGACCTGGGCGTGTCGGTGCAGGAGATCGGCCGCACGCTGGAGACGATGATGGGCTCGCGGCGGGTGACCACCTACGTGGACAACGGCGAGGAATACGAGGTCATGGTCCAGGCCGGGCGCGAGCGGCGCGCCTCGCCCGAGGACCTGGCCAACACCTACGTGCGCGGCCGCGGCGACGCGCTGGTGCCGCTGTCCAACCTGGTGACCCTGAGCGAGATCGCCGAGCCGGGCACGTTCAACCGCTTCAACCGCCTGCGCGCGATCACCATCAGCGGCGGCCTGGCGCCGGGCTACACCATGGGCGAGGCGCTGGCCTGGACCCGCCAGGTCGCGTCCGAGGAACTGCCCGATTACGCGCAGATCGACTGGAAGGGCGAGTCCCGCGAGTACCAGGAGGCCGGCGGCGCCATCGTGCTGACCTTCACCCTGGCGCTGCTGATCGTCTACCTGGTGCTGGCGGCGCAGTTCGAGAGCTTCATCCATCCGTTCGTGATCATGCTCACCGTGCCGCTGGCGGTGCTGGGCGCGCTGATCGGGCTGTGGGTCACCGGCGGCACGCTCAACCTGTTCAGCCAGATCGGCATCGTCATGCTGGTGGGCCTGGCGGCCAAGAACGGCATCCTGATCGTGGAATTCGCCAACCAGCTGCGCGACGAGGGCCGCAGCGTTGCCGCGGCCATCGCCGAGGCCTCGGCCGTGCGCCTGCGCCCGATCCTGATGACGGCCGCGGCCACGGTGATGGGTGCGGTGCCGCTGGTGGTGGCCGGCGGCCCGGGCTCGGCCAGCCGCGCGACCATCGGCATCGTGGTGATCTTCGGCGTGAGCTTCGCCACGCTGCTGACGCTGTTCGTGGTGCCGGCGTTCTACGCGCTGCTGGCGCCGTTCACGCGCTCGCCCGAGGCCGTTGCGCGCGAGCTGGAGGCGCTGGAGGAGCGTACGCCGCCGGTGGGCGGCCACGGCTGAACCCGGGCGCCGTGACGCCGCGCGACGGGGCGGGGGCGCGTCCTGCGGCGCCGGCGTCCCGGTCGCCTGCAGGCCCCGCGCCGTGGCGTCGTGCGCGGGCACGGGCGGTGGCGCGGCCTGCGCAGGCCCGGCCGGCGCCGGACGGCCGAGCGCGCCGGGCTTCGCAGCGCGGGGCAATTCGGGGAGAATCGGGGAAAGCCCCTGTGCGGGGCGCTTTTTTATCCAGCGTTCGGGGGCACCAGTGGAATCCATCATCAATGCCATCAACGGCATCATCTGGAGCAATGCGCTGATCGCGCTGTGCCTGGGTGCCGGCCTGTGGTTCTCCTTCCGCACCCGGTTCATGCAGGTGCGCGGCTTCGCCGAGATGTGCCGGCTGACCGTCACCGGGCAGAAGTCCGACGCCGGCGTGTCCTCGTTCCAGGCGCTGGCCATCTCCATGGCCGGGCGCATGGGCATCGGCAACATCGCCGGCGTGGCCACGGCCATTGCCTACGGCGGCCCTGGCGCGGTGTTCTGGATGTGGGTGATGGGCTTCCTCGGCGCGTCGACCTCGTACATCGAGTGCACCCTGGCCCAGATCTACAAGGAGAAGGACGCCGAGGGGCGCTACCGCGGCGGCCCGGCGTACTACATCGAGAAGGCCATGGGCCTGAAGTGGTACGCGCTGGTCTTCGCGGTGGCCACCATCGCCGCCACCGGCTTCCTGATGCCGGGCGTGCAGGCCAACGCCATCGCCGACAGCGCCAGCAACGTGCTGTGCAGCACCCGCGCCGGGTTCTGCGACGCGGTCGGCGGCATGGGCGCACTGAAGCTGTGGATCGGCCTGGTCGTGGCCGGGCTGCTGGCGCTGATCATCTTCGGCGGCATCAAGCGCATCGCCGCCTTCGCCGAGCTGGTGGTGCCGTTCATGGCGCTGGCCTTCATCCTGATGGCCGTGCTGGTGATGATCTTCAACGCCGGGAAGGTGCCGGGCATGTTCGCCGACATCTTCTCCAGCGCGTTCGGCGCGCACGCGGCCTTCGGCGCCATCCTGGGCCAGGCCATCGCCTGGGGCGTCAAGCGCGGCGTCTACGCCAACGAAGCCGGCCAGGGCACCGGCCCGCACGCCGCGGCCGCGGCCGAGGTCTCGCACCCGGCCAAGCAGGGCTACGTGCAGGCCTTCGCGATCTACTTCGACACCATGCTGGTGTGCACCTCCACCGCCTTCCTGCTGCTGTCCACCGGGATGTACAACACCTTCCAGGTGGTCCGGGAGGGCGGCCGCGAGACCCTGGTGGCGGTGTTTGCCGGCGTGCCGGGGCTGCAGCCGTCGGAGGGCGCGCAGTTCACCCAGGCGGCGGTCGAGTCGGTGCTGCCCGGCTGGGGCGCGGGCTTCGTGGCGCTGGCGCTGTTCTTCTTCGCCTTCACCACGATCATGGCCTATTACTACATGGCCGAGACCAACCTGACCTACGTGGCCGGCGTGCGCCGCACGCATCCGCTGGCCACGCTGCTGCTGCGCCTGGGCATCGTGGGCATGGTGGTGTTCGGTGCCTACCACAACGCGGCCACGGCCTGGGCGCTGGGCGACATCGGCGTGGGCCTGATGGCCTGGCTGAACATCGTCGCCATCCTGATCCTGCAGAAGCCGGCGCTGGCCGCGCTGCGCGACTACGAGCGGCAGAAGAAGCTGGGCCTGGAGCCCGTCTTCGACCCGGACGCACTGGGCATCCGCAACGCCGGCTTCTGGCAGCGGCGGGGCTGACGTGACCGGGCCGTGGGACCGCCGCCCGCCGTCGCGCGGCGGCCGCGGCGCGGCTTCGCGCCCGCACCGCCCCCCGGCGGCGGCGCAGGAACAGGAACGGCCGGAACGGGCGCGCCCGGCACCGCGGGGCGAAGTGCGGCTGTACGGGCTGAACGCGGTGCGCGCGGTGTTCGCGCACCGGCCTCAGGCGATCCGCAAGCTCTACCTGGACCAGACGCGCATCCCCGCGCTCAAGCCGCTGCTGGCCTGGTGCGTGCAGCAGCGCGTGGGCTACCGCGTGGTGCCCGCCGACGACCTGGACCGGCTGGCGGCCAGTTCGCACCACGAGGGCGTGGTGGCCGACGTGCTGCGCGCGGAACCGCAGCCGCTGGACGCGTGGCTGCGCGCGCTGGCGCCGGGCGCGCCCGCGCTGGCGCTGTGGCTGGACGGGGTGGGTAATCCGCACAACTTCGGCGCCATCCTGCGCTCGGCCGCGCATTTCGGCGCGGCGGTGCTGCTGCCCCACGACTCGCCGCTGGCGCTGTCGGGCGCCGCGGCGCGCGTGGCCGAGGGCGGCGCCGAGCGCGTGCCGCTGGTGCGGCTGGCGCCCGCCCCGGAGGCACTGGCGCGCCTGCGCGAAGCCGGCTTCGCCCTGGCCGCCACCGTGGTGCGCGACGGCGCGGACCTGTTCGCCACGCCGTTGCCGGCGCGCCTGGTCTACGCAATGGGCGCCGAGGGCGAGGGCATGGATCCGGCGCTGGCGGCGGCCTGCGACCTGCGGCTGTCCATCCCCGGCACCGGCGCGGTGGAAAGCCTCAACGTGGCCGCGGCCACGGCGGTGTTC
>DASRYN010000225.1:0-18633 GCA_035687185.1 Pseudoxanthomonas sp.
CGGGCGGCGGCTTCCTGCGCGTGCGCGGCAGCAGCACCGCCGAGGCCGAGCCGCAGCCCGATCCGCCCGGCGAGGATCCCTGGCAGGACCTGTGGTTCTACTCCAACCCGGTGTTCGTCCGCAGCGGGACCTGACCGCGCGGCACCGCCGGCACCTACGGCAGCGCCTGCGCCCGCTTCACCGCCTCGGGGACGGGCGCGGGGGCGTAGCGGCGCAGGTAGTCCATGTGCGCCGGGAACTGGCGCACGGTGTCGAGCACGTTGCGGCGGATGTCGCCGAGGAAGCGGCCCAGGTCCTCGCGGGTCATGACGTCGGCCACCGGGTGGTGGCGCCGCGGCTGGATGCCCTGGCCCATCATCACCTGGATCCAGGAGTTCTCGGCGAACAGCTCGCCCGGCACGTGGAACACGCTGCCGGTCTCGCGGAACAGCTCGATGCGGTGGCGCAGCGTGGCCGGGATCTCCATCCGCGCGATGTCGCGCCAGTAGGGCGTGTCGCGGCGGTCGCTGGCGTGGTAGTGGAGGATCACGAAGTCGCGCACGTGCTGCAGTTCCTCGTCCAGCCGCGCGTTGTACTCGTCGATCTGCGGCTGGGTGATCACGTGCGGGAAGTTCTGCACCAGGCGCACGATGCCGCGCTGGATCAGGTGGATGGTGGTCGATTCCAGCGGCTCGATGAAGCTGCCGGCCAGGCCCAGCGCCACGCAGTTGGCGGCCCAGCAGCGCTGCCGCTGCCCGGGCCGGAAGCGTACCGGCCACGGCTGCCGGATCACCTCGCCCTCGATGCTGCCGAGGAACTCCTCGCGCGCCTCGTCGTCGCTCATGTGGCGGCTGGAGTAGACGATGCCGTTGCCGACGCGGTGCTGCAGCGGGATGCGCCACTGCCAGCCCGAGCGGCCGGCGATGGCGCGGGTGTAGGGCACCGCGTCGCGGACCGCGGTGGTCTGCGTGGCCAGCGCGCTGTCGTTGAACAGCCAGTGCGACCAGTCGGTGTAGCCCACGCCCAGCGCCTGCCCGATCAGCAGCGCGCGGAAGCCGGTGCAGTCGATGAACAGGTCGCCTTCCACGGTCTCGCCGCTTTCCAGGCGCAGCGCGGCGATGCCGCCCCCGGCGTCCTTGTCCACGCCGACGATCTTGCCCTCGATGCGCCGGCAGCCGTAGCGCTCGCTGAAGGCGCGCAGGTAGCGGGCGTACAGCGCCGCGTCCATGTGGTAGGCGTAGTTCACGTGGTAGCGCGGCAGGTGCGAGAAGCGGTCCTGCAGCGCCGCCTGCAGCTCGATGCAGTAGTCGCTGTAGTCGCCGGCCAGCCCCTCGGCGCGGCCGCGCAGCCAGAAGTGCTGGAAGCCGGCCGACCAGTGGTCCTTGCCGCTGGTGCCGAAGGAGTGGATGTAGCGGTGGCCCACGTCCTTCCAGTTCTCGAAGGAGATGCCCAGCTTGATGGTGCCCTGGGTCGCGGCCAGGTACTCCGGCTCGGGGATCTCCAGCAGCCGGTGGAAGGTCACCAGGGTCGGGATCGTGGCCTCGCCCACGCCGACCGTGCCGATCTCCTCCGACTCCACCAGGCGGATGTCCAGCACCCGGCCCAGCGTGCGCGACAGCGCCGCGGCGGCCATCCAGCCGGCGGTGCCGCCGCCGGCGATGACCACGCGGCGGACGGGGCGGGGGGAGACCACGGGATCGGACATGGCGAAGCCTCAGCGGTTCAGGCGCTGCAGCAGCAGCGCGCGCAGGTGCCGCGCGCGTTCCTCGCCGACCGGCGAGGCCAGCACGCGGCGGGCGGATTCGGGGATGTGGCCGGCCACCTCGGCCTCGTCGTAGTCGAACACGTAGTGGCGGAAGACCTCCTTCCACACCGCGCGCTCGGCCGGCGGCAGGTCGCGCACGCTGAGGATGGCGTGCATCAGCGCGTTCATCGGCGTGTCCATCCAGCGCGGCGACTGCCGCCACCAGTAGTTGACCAGCACGTTGAACGGCTCCAGTCCCTCCATGTGGTGCCACCACATGCTGGGGATGAACACCGCGTCGCCCGGCTCCAGCTCGGCGGTCAGCGCGTGGCGCATGGCCTCGGCGAAGCGCGGGAAGCGCTCCAGGTCCGGCGCGGCGAAGTCCACAAGGCTGATGGCCTGCCCGGCGGGGGTGTGGTCCAGCGGGCCGATGTACAGGTTGCGCAGCTGGTCGGGCGGGAACAGCGTCACCCGCCGGCGGCCGGCGGCCACGCAGGCGAGGTTGTCGGGCACGTCCTGGTGGGCGGCGATGCGGCTGCGGTTGCCGATCCAGATGCTGGCCAGCGGGTCCCGGCCGCCCAGGTCCACGTCGTTCTCGCCGCGGAAGCCCGGCAGGAAGGTGTCGATGGTGGTGGAGGCCACGTAGATCGAGGGCGGCGCCGGGTCCGGCAGGTACTTGAGCAGGGTGTCGAGCGCCACCGCCAGCGGGACCTGCTCGCGGCGGAAGTTGAAGCCGGCCAGGTCGCGGTCGTAGAACACGCGGCCGGCGGCCTCCGGCGGGGCGACGGTGGCCACCACCGGCATGGCGCGTGGGTCGAAGCGCTTGAGATAGGCCACGGCCGAGGCGGCCGACTCGCGCGCGGCGCGCACCAGCGGCCAGTGCCGCACCAGGCCGCGCAGCACCACGGGCCGGGCCGCGGTCAGGCGCGCGTCGTCCAGGTGTTGCGGCCCGGCGCCGGCGATCTCCTCGATGGGCTCAGCGGGCGGCAGCACGGCGGCGGGTGCGTTCGGCGTCGCCCAGGGCCGGACCGCGGCGGGCGCGGGCCCGCGGGTGCCGGTGTTCGACGTTGTTGAGCGGGACGTGTCGGCTCATCGGTTGCTCTGCCTGGCCGCGTGCCGGGCATCGTGCCGCAAGCGGCGGCCGGAAACAAAGAAGGGGCCGCTGGCGTACCAGCGGCCCGATCCCGCCGCGCGGCAAGGGAGGATGCCGCGCGGCCCTGCGCCTGGGGAAATCAGAACTTGTAGCGCAGGCCGAACATGTAACGCGGGCCGGTCTGGGTGGCGAACCGGACCATGTTCTCGTGGCGGGCGTGGACCCGCATCGTCTCGTCGGTCAGGTTGATGCCTTCCAGGCTCAGGGTCAGGCGGTCGTTGACCTCGTAGCTGACGATGGCGTCCAGCTGGCCGTAGGCCTCGGTGTAGTTCGGGTTGGGGCCCTGGCCGCCGATGCCGTTGAGGAACTCGTCGCGCCAGTTGTAGGCCATGCGCACCTGCCACGCGTCCTTGTCGTAGAAGGCGACGACGTTGGCCGAGTCGCTCAGGCCCACCATCGGGTACTGGGTGCCCAGGCTCATGTCGTCGAAGGTCAGGCCCGAATCGACCTTGGTGTAGTTGGCCGCCACGCCGAAGCCGGTCTCGCCGAACACGTGCTGGATGTTGAATTCCCAGCCGTACAGGCGATCGGAGCGCTGGTTGGCCGGCACCGTGATGTCGAACCCGGCCACCGGGTCGCCGGGCTGGCCGGTGATGCTGCCGGTCATCTGCCCGGCCGAGTTGACGCCGGTGAAGTTCACGCCCGGGTCGCCCGCGTGGTTGGTGAAGATGTAGTCGCGGATGCAGACCATGTCCGTGGCCGGGCAGCCGGCGGCGATGGCGTTGTTCCAGTAGGTGCCGCCCACCGGCGTGTGCAGCTCGAACGGCTGCTCCCGCACGATGGTGTCGCTGATGAAGTTCTTGATGTTCTTGCGGTAGTAGCCCAGCGAGACGTAGCTGGACTCGCCGTAGTACCACTCGAACGACAGGTCGAAGTTGTCCGACAGCAGCGGCTCCAGGGCCGGGTTGCCGCGGCTGCCGTCGCCGCCGTCCACGCGCACGATGTTGGCCAGGCGCTGGCCGCCCTGGATCTGCTGCCAGCCCGGACGGCCGATGGTGCGGCTGTAGCTGCCGCGCAGGACCATGTCCTCGTTCACGTCCAGGCTCAGGTCCAGGTTGGGCAGGAAGTAGTCGTACTCGCCCTCCAGGTGGGTGAAGCCCTGGCCGGGCTCGTAGGTGACGTACAGCTCGTTGGCCGAGTCCCAGGAGATGCCGTTGGCGATGCGCACCAGCGCCGAGGACTGCACTTCGGTCTTCTCGTAGCGCACGCCCAGGGCCAGGTTCAGCGGCATGCTCCAGTCGAAGCTGGTGCGGTACTGCAGGTACGCGCTCTTGGACTTCTCGGTGGTGCGCAGGTCGTCGGTGAACTCCTCGGGCATCACGTAGCAGGTGGCGCAGCCGGAGACCTCGGCCGCGCGCTGGCGCAGGCGCTCGAAGTCGAACACCAGGAACTGGCCGGTGAAGTCGGGGTCGTTGGCGCCGGAGAACGCGTCGAAGTAGCGCGCCATGTCGTCCAGGTGCCAGATGCTGTCGTCGTAGTCGGCCGGCGAGCCGACGCCGCCCCAGGTGTCGCGCTGCATGACCGAGGCGGCCGTGCGGTTGTAGACGTCGGTGGCCGACACGCCGAAGTCCAGCCCGGAGTAGTTGCCGAACTTGAACTCGCCCTTGGCCTGGAACTGCTCGACCTCCGACAGGTTGTAGCTGTTCTGGAACACCGAGCCGGTGACCAGCGCGGTGGACGGGTCGACGGTCACGCCGGCCGGCAGCTGCACGTTGAGGATCGGGATCTCGCCGCTGTAGTCCACCGTGGTGGTGCCGCGGATGAAGGCGGCCACGCCGAGCACGCCGGCCGAGCCGTAGGGGCCGTCGGGGCGCGATTCGGCCTCGGAGTTGTGGTAGTCGAACTCCAGGCTCAGCGCGTCGTTGACCTCCCACTCCACGTTGAAGCCCAGCGAGTCGCCGGTGTTCTTGGTGGCCAGCTGCATGCCGCCCATGGACAGGTCGGAGCCGACCATGTCCTCGGAGTAGACGATGGGCGCGGCGACCGGACCGTCGGTCCAGGAGCTGTCGCCGGGGCCGTAGTTGAACCACACCGACAGCTCGCTGCGCTGCTGCTGCACCTTGTTCTCGATGTAGCTGTAGTCCAGGGTGGTGGTGACGCGCTCGCTCGGCGCCCACTGCAGGGTCGCCTGGGCGTTGGTGCGCTGGCGCTGCACGCCGTTGACGGTGTAGCCGGTGTTCTGCGGGCGGGCGTAGACGGTGTCCGGGCCGGGGCGGTTGTCGACCCGGTCGTAGCCCGGCTCGCCCGGCAGCGGCAGGCGGTTCCAGCTGCTCGCGTCGTCGCCGTAGAAGGTGGCCCAGCCGTCGGCGACCGTGGCCTGGTTGTAGCCGGAGGCGCGCTCCTGGTGGCTGGCGCTCAGCGCCACGCCGAAGGTGCCGTCGGCGTAGGTCTGGCTGAAGATGCCCGACAGCTCGCCGGTGATGTCGTCGCCCTGGAGGGTCCTGGGCAGGTTGCCGTTGGACGTGTCGTGGACGGTCTTCACGCCGAAGCTGATCACCGGGTCGGCTTCCAGCGGGCGCGTGGTCTTGACGTTGATGGTGGCGCCGATGCCGCCGGTGGGCGCGTCGGCGCGGGCGGTCTTGTACACCTCCACCGCCGAGATGGCCTCGGCCGCGAGGTTGGCGAAGTCGAACGAACGCGAGTTGGAGGTGCCGCCGCCGCCGGGGCCCAGGTTGGAGGCCGGCATCTGGCGGCCGTTGAGCAGCACCAGGTTGTAGTCCGGCCCCAGGCCGCGGACGGTGACCTTGGAGCCCTCGCCGCTGGAGGTGCGGTCGATGGACACGCCGCTGATGCGCTGCAGCGCCTCGGCCAGGTTGGTGTCCGGGAACTTGCCGATGTCCTCGGCGACGATGCCGTCGACCACGCCCTGGCCGTCGCGCTTGAGGTTCATCGACGAGGTGAGGCTGGCGCGGATGCCGGTCACCACCACCGTGTCGAGCTCGGTGGGGTCGCCGGGCGCCTGCCCGTCCTGCGCCAGGGCCTGGGTGGCCGGCGACGCGAGCGCGGCCAGCAGCGCGGTGGTCAGCAGCCGCTTCCTGGGTACGGCGTGCAAATGCTTCATGGATGGTCCCTCCCCGGGATGAAGAAATTCGAGTTGTCGTGGTGTCGTCGGACGGACGGAACGTCCCCCGCGGCGCGCATTTGGCGCGTGGCTGACAGCGTTGTCAACGTTGACCTCCGGATCAGAGCTAGAACCGGCGGTTGTAGCGCTAACATCGTCCGGATGTGCTGCCCTGCAACATGGGATCTGCGCGGGACGCCCCCGTCCTGCATCACAACTGTTTGATACAGATAGAAATTATGCGCGCGCGGGTCGGCGCCCCGAGCGCGTCCGGACGGTGATACGGCAGGACACCACAACCGGTTTCCCAGGAAACCGGAGTCATTTCCTGACAGCGCTGGACCTGGTGGATGACAACGATATAGCCCCGCGTACGGACCGCGGGCGCCCGTCCCGCAAGGCATGTCGGGCGTGTCGCGTCCGCAGGCGTATGGTGGTCGGGCGGCTAGGCGCCGCCGGCGAAGTCGTGCTGCCGCCAGGCCTCGAACACCACCACGGCCACGGCGTTGGACAGGTTGAGGCTGCGGTTGCCCGGCCGCATGGGCAGGCGCAGGCGCTGCGGCTCGGGCACGGCATCGAGCACCGCGTCCGGCAGGCCGCGGGTCTCCGGGCCGAAGAGAAAGGCGTCGCCGTCGGCGTAGCGCGGCCGGTCGTGGCGGATGCGCCCGCGCGTGCTCAGCGCGAACAGCCGCGTCGGCCGGATCGCGGCCAGCGCCGCCTCCAGGCTGGGATGCACCTGCACCCGGGCGTATTCGTGGTAGTCCAGGCCGGCGCGGCGCAGCTGCTTGTCCTCCATCGAGAAGCCGAGCGGCTCGATCAGGTGCAGGCGCGCGCCGGTGTTGGCGCACAGCCGGATCGCGTTGCCCGTGTTGGGCGGGATCTCGGGCTGGTAGAGCAGGACATCGAAGACGGGCGCTGGCATCGCGCCGATTCTAGCGGCGCGCGTGCCGCGGCCGGCGCCGCGGGGCTTACGGCTGCAGCGCGCGCGCCTCGGCCGCGACGTTCTGCGCCAGGCTGGCGGCCAGCGCCTGGGCCTGCGCCCGGGCCAGGATCGCCGCGCGTTCGGCCACCTGTTCGGCGGTCGGACGCACGTACAGGGTGGCCAGGGTGACCACGCGCTGCTGCATGGCGGTCATGGCGTCGCGCTCGGCGAGCTGTTCGGCGCTGGGGCGGACGTGCACGGTGTCCAGGGTGACCACGTGGGCGACCCGCGGGGTGCCCGCCAGTTCGGCGCGCAGCGCCGCGTCCGGGCGCACCTGCACGGCCGGCAGGTCGACGATGCGGTCCACCCGGGCGGCTTCGGCGGCGGGCGACAGGGCGGCCAGCGACAGGGCCAGCGCGGCGGTCAGGGTCTGGATGTTCATGGCGTGCTCCGGTGTTCGTGATCAGTGGTGTGGTAGTAAAGTAAAACACCTAATCAGCAAGTGCAAGGGAAACCTGCGTCGCGGCGTCCGTGGTTCATGCTTTGTTCAGGAAAGATCGGCTGATCCCGGACGTCGCTCGAGGCAACGCAGGACGCGTGCCAATCGCAACGCCCTGATTCGACGGGAGAAAAGCGGTGGCGGCCGGTGTCCGTGGCCGGCGCCGGACGTCCGCCGCCGGCGGACTACCAGGGCAAGGATCGCCCCTGGCCGTCCAGGAAGCGCCCGGTGTCCTCCGGCCGCAGGCCTTCGATGACCCGCAACAGGGCCGCCACCGCGGCGTCGGGCGCGAGCGTGGCCTGCGGTCCGCCCATGTCGGTGCGCACCCAGCCCGGGTGCAGGGCCACGACCGCGATGCCGCGCGGCGCCAGCGCCCGGGCCAGCAGGGCCGTGCCCATGTTCTGCGCCGCCTTGCCGATGGCGTAGCTGGGCGTGCGGAACTCCCGGCGCCCGGCGATGGAGCCGATCTCGGAGGACAGGTTGGCGACCACCGCGCCGCCGCCCTCGGGCCCCGCGTCGGCCAGCAGCGGCGCCAGCGCCTGGACCAGCAGGAAGGGGCCGATGGCGTTGGTGCGCAGGCTGGTCTCCAGGTCGGCCTCGGCCACCTGGCCGAAGCGCTCGCCGCCGCGCAGCACGCCGGCATTGTTGAGCAGCAGGCCGATGCGGCCCCCGTCCAGCACCAGCGGCAGCTCCCGCAACAGCTCGTCGCGGCTGCGCGCCGAGGCCACGTCCAGGGGCAACACGTGCAGGCGCCCGGGATGTTCGCCGGCCAGCTGGTTGAGCGCGGTGGCGCGGCCCGGCTGGCGGCACGCGGCCACCACGTGCCCGCCGCGGGCCAGCAGGTGGCGGACGAAGGCCAGGCCGAGGCCGCGGTTGGCCCCGGTCACCAGGCTGTGGCGGCTGGGCATGGACGCCTCCGGGCCGGCATGGCTTGTGGCCTAGTGTAATGGCCGATGCCGCTGGGTAGGATCGGGCGGATCACACCCACAAGGAGCGTCGCCCCATGACGGTATTCCGCAGGCCCCACGCGGCCGCCCTCGCCGTGGCCATCGCCGCCAGCGCCTTCGCCGCCGCCGTCCCGGCGCCCCTGTACGCCGCCGGCACCGCCGGCACCGCCCAGGTGGCCGTGCCGTACGAGGAATTCACCCTGGCCAACGGCCTGCGCGTGATCGTGCACACCGACCGCAAGGCGCCGATCGTGGCGGTGAACCTGTGGTACCACGTGGGCAGCAAGGACGAGCCGGCCGGGCGCAGCGGCTTCGCCCACCTGTTCGAGCACCTGATGTTCAACGGCTCGGAAAACCACCGCGGTGAATTCTTCGAACCCTTCGAGCTGGTCGGCGCCACCGACATGAACGGCACCACCTGGCTCGACCGCACCAACTACTTCCAGAACGTCCCCACCACCGCGCTGGACATGGCGCTGTGGATGGAGTCCGACCGCATGGGCCACCTGCTGGGCGCGATCGACCAGAAGGTGCTGGACGAGCAGCGCGGCGTGGTCCAGAACGAGAAGCGCCAGGGCGAGAACCAGCCCTACGGCCAGGCCGACGACGAGATCTACCGGGCGCTGTACCCCAAGGGCCACCCGTACCACCACAGCACGATCGGCTCGATGAACGACCTCAACGCGGCCTCGCTGGAGGACGTGAAGAACTGGTTCCGCGCCTGGTACGGCCCCAACAACGCGGTGCTCGTGCTGGCCGGCGACATCGACGCCAGGACTGCCCGCGAGAAGGTCACCCGCTACTTCGGCGACATCCCGGCCGGGCCGACCATGCCGCGGGTGGAGGCCGGCCCGGTGAAGCGCCAGACCACGCGCGCGACCATGACCGACAAGGTGCCGCAGGCGCGCATCTACCGCGCCTGGAGCGTGGCCCGCTACGGCGACGCCGACCTGGAGCGCCTGCAGCTGCTGGCGCAGGTGCTGGGCGGCAGCAAGAGCTCGCGCCTGGACCGCCGCCTGGTGTTCCAGGACAAGCTGGCCGACAAGGTCAGCGCCTACGTGTACCCGTTCGAGCTGGCCTCCACGTTCTACATCACCGCGGACGTCAAGCAGGGCGTGGACCCGGCGCGGGTGGAGGCAATCATCGACGAGGAACTGCGCCGGCTGCTGGCCGAAGGCCCCGACGCGGCCGAACTGCAGCAGGCGCAGACCGTGGTCAAGGCCGGCTTCGTGCGCGGCATCGAGCGCATCGGCGGTTTCGGCGGCAAGGCCGACGCCCTGGCCGAATGCGCGGTGTACACCGGCGACCCCGGCTGCTTCCGCACCAGCCTGGACGTGGTGGCCGGCGCCAGCCCGGCCGCGCTGCAGGCCAGCGGCCGGCAGTGGCTGGGGGAGGGCTCGCACACCCTGGTGGTGCTGCCGGGCGAGCGCACCGTGCTGCCGGAGGAACCGTCGCCCACGCCGGCGCCCTTCGCGCTGCCCAAGCCGGACCCGAAGTTCCGGACGGTCGCCACCGGCGTGGACCGCAGCCGCGGCGTGCCCATGCCCGAGAGCTTCCCCGACCTCAAGTTCCCGGCGCTGCAGCGCGCCACGCTCGGCAACGGCACCCGGGTGATCCTGGCACGCCGCGACGCGGTGCCGGTGGTGCAGTTCAGCTACGAGTTCAAGGGCGGCTTCGCCGCCGACCTGGGCCGCAAGCTGGGCACCTCCAGCTTCACCCTGGGCATGCTCGACGAGGGTGCGGGCGACCTGGACGCGCTGGCCTTCGCCAACCGCGCCGAGTCGCTGGGTGCCAGCCTCGGCGCCGGCGCGGCGCTGGACGGCGCCAACGCCTACCTCTCGGCGCTGAAGGAGAACCTGGACGCCTCGCTGGGCCTGTTCGCCGACATGCTGCGCCGGCCGCGCTTCGAGCAGAAGGAGATCGACCGCGTCCGCGCCACCTGGATCGCCGGCATCGCCCAGGAGAAGGCGCGCCCGAACGGCGCCGCGCTGCGCGTGCTGCCGCCGCTGCTGTACGGGCAGGGGCATCCCTACGCGATCCCGTTCAGCGGCACCGGCACGGAGGCGTCCATCGCCTCGCTCACCCGCGAGGACCTGGTCGAATTCCACCGCCAGTGGGTGCGGCCGGACGGCGCCACCCTGATCGTGGTCGGCGACACCACGCTGGAGGAAGTGGTGCCGCTGCTGGAGAAGCACTTCGGCGACTGGAAGCCGGCCGCCCCGGCCGTGGCCGGCGGCGAGATCCCGCAGGTGCCGCGCCCGGCCGAGCCGCGGGTGTACCTGATCGACCAGCCCGGCGCGGTGCAGGCCACGATCCTGGCCGGGCAGGTGGTGCCCTCGACCAAGGACCCGGGCGCGACCCGCTTCGACTTCGCCAACTCGGTGCTGGGCGGCGAATTCTCCTCGCGCCTGAACATGAACCTGCGCGAGGACAAGCACTGGGCCTACGGCGCCTACAGCTTCTCCTCCGGCGCCATCGGCCAGCGGCCGTGGATCGCCTTCGCGCCGGTGCAGATCGACCGGACCGCCGACGCGCTGAAGGAGCTGGACCGCGAGATCCGCCGCTACGCCAGCGGCGAGGCGCCGCCGACCGCGGCCGAGGTGGCCAAGATCCAGGCCACCGAGATCCGCAGCCTGCCCGGGGCCTACGAGACCGGCCGCGCCGTGCTGGGCACACTCGGCGGCATCGTCCGCTTCGACCGCCCGGACGACTACGTGTTCCGGCGCAAGGCCGAGATCGAGGGACTGACCGTGGAGCAGGTCCGGCAGGCGGCCGCCACCCTCGACCCGGACAAGCTGGTCTGGGTGGTCGTCGGCGACCTGAAGCAGGTCGAGCAGCCGGTGCGCGCCCTGGGCCTGGGCGAGGTGCAGGTGGTCGACGCCGACGGCAAGCCGGTGGCGCCCGCCGCGCCGTGAGCCCGCGGCCGCGGCGGCCCGCGCCGCCGCGGCCCTTCCCGGGGACCGCCGCGGCCGGCTACGCTCGCGCGCGGTTCATCCCGGCGCCGGCACCCTGGTGCCGCACGCCGGTCCGACACAGGAAGCCCCCCCATGCCCTACCGTCTGCCCCTGCTCCTCCTTGCCCTGGCCGCGCCGCTGGCCGGCTGCACCTGGGTGCCGATCAAGCCCGAGGCCAAGGCCGTCCGCGTCATTCCCGCCGGCCCGGCCCCGGCCGGCTGCGCCAAGCAGGGCGACGTGGAGGTATCGGTCAAGCATGCCGTGGGCTTCTACCGCCGAGACCCGGTGAAGGTCCGCGACGAGCTGGAGACCCTGGCCCGCAACGAGGCCCCCGGCGTGGGCGCCAACGTGTTGCAGCCGCTGGGCGAGCCGGCCGGCGGCACCCAGCGCTTCGCCGCCTGGCGCTGCCCCTGAACCGCGGGCACGGCATTCCGTACGTAAAGGTGCGGTGAAGGCGGCCAACGGCTAGAATTGTCGCCCCTTTCGCCACACCGGCGGCGGCATTGCCATGCTTTTCAAGAACGTCTCCATCGTGGGGCTTGCGCACATCGATGCGCCGCACACCCTGACCTCGCAGGAAATCAACGAGCGGCTGAAGCCCACGCTGGACCGCCTGGGCATCCGTGCCGACGTGCTGGGCGACATCGCCGGCATCCATGCGCGGCGCCTGTGGGACGACGGCCTGCAGGCCTCGGACGTGGCCACCATGGCCGCGCGCAAGGCGCTGGCCGACGCCGGCGTGGGCGTGGAGCGGATCGGCCTGCTGGTCAACACCTCGGTCAGCCGCGACTACCTGGAGCCGTCCACCGCCTCCATCGTCTCCGGCAACCTGGGCGTGAGCGAGGAGTGCATGACCTTCGACGTGGCCAACGCCTGCCTGGCCTTCATCAACGGCATGGACATCGCCGCGCGCATGCTCGAGCGCGGCGAGATCGACTACGCCCTGGTGGTGGACGGCGAGACCGCCAACCTGGTCTACGAGAAGACCCTCGAGCGCATGACCTCGCCGGACGTGACCGAGCAGCAGTTCCGCGACGAGATGGCCGCCCTGACCCTGGGCTGCGGCGCCGCGGCCATGGTCATGGCCCGCCGCGAGCTGGCCCCGGACGCGCCCCGCTACAAGGGCGGCGTCACCCGTTCGGCCACCGAGTTCAACCAGCTGTGCCGCGGCAACCTGGACCGCATGGTCACCGACACCCGCATGCTGCTGATCGAAGGCATCAAGCTGGCCACCAAGACCTTCGCCGCGGCCAAGCAGGCGCTGGGCTGGGCGGTGGACGAGCTGGACCAGTTCGTCATCCACCAGGTCAGCCGCCCGCACACCCAGGCCTTCATCAAGTCGCTGGGCGTGGACCCGAAGAAGGTCATGACCATCTTCGGCGAACACGGCAACATCGGCCCGGCCTCGGTGCCGATCGTGCTGAGCAAGCTCAAGGAGCTGGGCCGCCTGAAGAAAGGCGACCGCATCGCCCTGCTGGGGATCGGCTCCGGGCTGAACTGCTCGATGGCCGAGGTGGAGTGGTAAGCCGCTCCGCAGCTTCAGGAAAAGGGCCGGCTAGTCCGGCCCTTTTTGCATGTGGCCACCCGGTGGGCCACATATGTTCAAAAAGTTGGCCGAATTGAACATCCTCATCAACACCCTCACCCTCCAAGAGGCGCGCGACAGCTCGGCTATCGAGAACATCGTCACCACCCAGGACGATCTCTATCGCGAAGAGGCCTCGGCCAGCGCCGTCGGCACGGCGACCAAGGGGGTTCTGCGTTACCGCCAGGCCCTGACGGCCGGCTACGATCAGGTCCGCACTACCGGCCTTCTGACCCTCGACACCTACGTGAACCGACCGCTGTTCGATCTGCCACGCCGCGGCGACCCGGTGGGCACGTGACCCCACCCCGGTCGCCCTGCCGGAATTCTCAGGATCGCGACCGCGCCAGGCCAGTTCCAGTGGCGGGCGCTCAGCCCGCGGCGCAGCACTTCTTGTACTTCTTGCCGCTGCCGCAGGGGCAGGGCTCGTTGCGGCCCGGGCCGTCCTCGCGGCGGATCGGCGTGCGCGGGGTCAGCGCCTCGAAGTGGTGGTGGTTGAGGTCGGCCAGCATGGCCGGCAGGTCCATCACGATGTCCAGACGCTCGCGGTAGGACAGCGGCGTCGGGGCCTTGCCCGGGTGCTCCGGATCGACGATCTCGCCGGTGGCCAGGCGTTCGAGCAGGTCGAAGATGTCGGCGACCCAGTCGTGTTCCTCGAGCCACTGGTCCCAGCCTTCCTCGCGCAGGGCCACGCCCTCGAAGAAGCCCAGCGCCCATTCGCGGCCGACGTCCAGCTCGTCCTCCGGCAGCGCTTCCTCGCCTTCTTCGGGGTCCTCCGGCAGCCACATCAGCGGCATCAGGTGGTCGGGCAGGCCGTCCCCGCCGGCGCGCGCGCGGGCGGCGCACATGTTCCAGTGGCCCAGCAGCAGGTCCTGCACCTCCTGCGCCTCCTCCGGGCTGCCCCAGCCGGGCGCCTTGCCGCCCCAGACCACCGGCTGCCATTCCTCCGGCGGCACCGGCGAGGGCGCCACCACCAGCGCGGAGAGGAAGCCGTCCAGCGCCTCCAGGTTGAAGCCGCGGAAGGGCACGGCGCGCTGCTCGAGCAGGGCGGAGAGCCGTTCGATCCGGCCGTCGTCGAGGTAGGGCGGGGGCGTGGACATGATCGTGGGGGAGCGGGATGGGGCGTGCATGGTAGTCGCTGGCGCCCGCGAAGGGCGTCCGGGCGCCCGCCCCGCCCGCCGGGCTGGCCTACAATGCACGGTTTCCGCGCGAACGCAGCCCGTGTCCCAGTTCCCCGGCTACCCCGACCCGCCCCGCCGCTTCGAAGTCCGCCCCGGCATCCACATGTCCTGGCTGGACGAAGGCCCGCGCGACGGCGAGGTGGTGGTGATGCTGCACGGCAACCCGTCGTGGAGCTACTACTGGCGCACGCTGGTGGCCGGGCTGTCGGATCGCTACCGCTGCATCGTGCCCGACCACGTGGGCATGGGCCTGTCGGACAAGCCGGACGACCGCCCCACCGCATCCCCCCGCTACGACTACACCCTGCAATCGCGCATCGACGACCTGGAGGCGCTGCTGCGCCATGCCGGCGTGGACGACGCCACCCCCGTGACCCTGGCGGTGCACGACTGGGGCGGGATGGTGGGCTTCGGCTGGGCGCTGGCGCACGCCGCGCAGGTGAAGCGGCTGGTGATCCTCAACACCGCCGCGTTTCCGATGCCGGCGGCGAAGGCGATGCCCTGGCAGATCGCGCTGGGCCGCGACTACTTCGTCGGCGAGGTGGTGATCCGCGCGTTCAACGCGTTTTCCGCCGGTGCGTCGCACTTCGGCGTGGAGCGGAAGATGCCCGCCGGCGTGCGACGTGCCTACGTGGCGCCGTACGACTCCTGGCGCAACCGCATCGCCACGGTGCGCTTCATGCAGGACATCCCGTTGTCGCCGAAGGACAGGGCGTGGCCGCTGCTGGAAGCGGCCGGCAAGGCGTTGCCGTCCTTCGCCGACCGCCCGGCGTTCATCGGCTGGGGCCTGAAAGACTTCGTGTTCGATCACCACTTCCTCGAGCGCTTCCGCGCCGACCTGCCGCGCGCGCAGGTGCACGCGTTCGAGGATGCCGGGCACTACGTGCTGGAGGACAGGCACGAGGTGCTGGTGCCGGCCATCCGCCGCTTCCTGGAGGCGCATCCGCTGCCGCGGCGCGCCTGAGGCCGGGGCGCCGCTACGCGGCGATCGGAGGGGAGGGGCTGTTGCCGTTGTCGTCCGGGTGGTCGTCGTCGTTGTCGGCGACGTCGCGCCAGCGCCAGTCGGCAGCGGTCAGCGGCGGCAGGCCGTGGGCCAGGCGGGCCTGGTCGCACTGGCGGCTGGGTCGCCCGAACTCCCACGACGCGTCCACCTCCCGGCACACGCTGGGCCGCCGCGGGTGGATGCTGCAGCGCGAGTACACCCCGACCTGCGCGTCCAGCGCCACGCAGTGCACCGGCTTGTGCGCGGTGCCGCGCATGCACAGGCGGTGCGGATCCAGCGGCTCGGTCAGTTCCCGCGGCACGCCCCCTTCGGTGAACTCGTCCGATTCCATCCAGTGGAAGGCGACGCGGTACTGCGTGCAGCAGGCGCCACAGGAGAGGCAGGGGTGCATGGGAGGCCGGGCCTTGCGCGGCGGAAGCGGGCGGGTGCGCGGATTTTCCACGCCGGCCGCGGCCGCGCAAGATGGCGCGCCAGCGGCGACAATGGGTGCATGAGCGAGGTTCCCTGCAACATCGCCGCGGCCCTGCCGCGGCTGGCCGCCGAGCGTCCCGACCAGCCGGCCATCCGCTGCCCCGGACGGCGCGCGCCGGGCGGCGGCACCGCCGCCTACGACGTGGTCCTGGACTACCGCGCCCTGGACGCGCGCAGCGACGCCATCGCCGCCGGCCTGGCCCGGCACGGCATCGGCCGCGGCGTGCGCACCGTGGTGATGGTGCGGCCGTCGCCCGAGTTCTTCCTGTTGATGTTCGCGCTGTTCAAGGCCGGGGCGGTGCCGGTGCTGGTGGACCCGGGCATCGACCGCCGCGCGCTGCGCCAGTGCCTGGACGAGGCCCGGGCCGAGGCCTTCGTGGGCATCCCGCTGGCGCACGCGGCGCGGCTGCTGCTGGGCTGGGCGCGCTCGGCGCGGCGGCTGGTCACCGTGGGCCGGCGCTGGGGCTGGGGCGGGACCACGCTGGCGCGGGTCGAGCGCGACGGCGCCGGCGCCGGGCCGCAGCTGGCCGATACCGCGCCGGACGAGGTCGCGGCCATCGTCTTCACCAGCGGCTCGACGGGGGTGCCCAAGGGCGTGGTCTACCGTCACCGCCACTTCGTCGCCCAGATCGAGCTGATGCGCCGGGCCTTCGGCATCGAGCCCGGCGGGGTCGACCTGCCCACCTTCCCGCCGTTCGCGCTGTTCGATCCCGCCCTGGGCCTGACCTCGGTGATCCCGGACATGGACCCGACCCGGCCGGCGAACGCCGACCCGGTGCGGCTGCACGACGCCATCGCCCGCTTCGGCGTGACCCAGCTGTTCGGCTCGCCGGCGCTGATGCGGGTGCTGGCCGACCACGGCGCGCCGCTGCCCGGCGTGCGCCGCGCCACCTCGGCCGGCGCACCGGTGCCGCCGGAGGTGGTCGAGAAGATCCGCGCGCTGCTGCCGGCCGACGCGCAGTTCTGGACCCCCTACGGCGCCACCGAATGCCTGCCGGTGGCGGTGATCGAGGGCCGCGAGCTGCAGGGCACGCGCGCGGCCACCGAGGCCGGCGCCGGCACCTGCGTCGGCCGCCCGGTGCCGCCCAACGAGGTGCGCATCATCGCCATCGACGACGCGCCCATCGCCGACTGGTCCGGTGCGCGCGAGCTGCCGCCGGGCGAGGTGGGCGAGATCACCGTGGCCGGGCCCACCGCCACCGACAGCTACTTCAACCGCGAGGCCGCCACCCGCGCGGCCAAGATCGCCGAGCGCACGGCCGACGGCAGCGTGCGCACCGTGCACCGCATGGGCGACGTGGGCTACTTCGACGCGCAGGGGCGCCTGTGGTTCTGCGGCCGCAAGACCCAGCGCGTGGAGGCCGCCGACGGGCCGCTGTACACCGAGCAGGTCGAGCCGGTGTTCAACGCCCACCCGCAGGTGCGCCGCACCGCGCTGGTCGGCGTGGGCGCGCGCGGCGCGCAGCGGCCGGTGCTGTGCGTGGAGCTGGGCGAGGACGTGCCCGCGGCCGAGTTCCCGCGCATCGAGGCCGAGCTGCGCGCGCTGGGCGCGCGCCATCGGCACACCGCGCGCATCGAGCGCTTCCTGCGGCATCCGCGCTTCCCGGTGGACATCCGCCACAACGCCAAGATCGGCCGAGAGACGCTGGCGGCGTGGGCGGCGGCGTCCCTGGACCGTTGACGGTGGCCGCCGGCCGCGGCCTGTCGGCCACCGCGCCGCGGGCGCTGGAACGGGCACGCGCGCTGCCGGAAGATGGCGCCCGCCCCGGCGCACGCCGGCGTTCCCCATCCCCGCACCGCCCACGGCGGGCGGCACGAGCAAGAAGGCGAATGCGATGAAGATCCTGGTCACCGGCGGCGCCGGCTTCCTCGGGCAGGCCCTGTGCCGCGGACTGCGCGAACGCGGGCACGAGGTGGTGAGCTTCCAGCGCAGCCATTCCCCGGCGCTGGCGCGGATGGGCGTGGGCCAGGTGCGCGGCGACCTGGCCGACCGCAACGCGGTGATGCACGCGGTGGCGGGCGTGGACGCGGTGTTCCACAACGCGGCCAAGGCCGGCGCGTGGGGCAGCTACGACAGCTACTTCCAGGCCAACGTGGTGGGTACGCGCAATGTCGTCGCCGCCTGCCGTGCCCACGGCGTGGGCCGCCTGGTCTACACCTCCACGCCCAGCGTGACCCACCGCGCCACCCACCCGGTGGAAGGCCTCGGCGCCGACGAGGTGCCCTACGGCGAGGACTTCCAGGCGCCGTACGCGGCGACCAAGGCCATCGCCGAGCAGGAAGCGCTGGCAGCCAACGACGCGTCGCTGGCGGTGGTGGCGCTGCGCCCGCGGCTGATCTGGGGACCGGGCGACAACCAGCTGCTGCCGCGCCTGGTCGAGCGCGCGCGCGCCGGCCGCCTGCGCATCGTCGGCAGCGGCGAGAACCGGGTGGACACCACCTACATCGACAATGCCGCGCAGGCGCATTTCGACGCCTTCGCGCACCTGGCGCCCGGCGCGCCCTGCGCCGGCAAGGCGTACTTCATCTCCAACGGCGAGCCGTTGCCGATGCGCGAGCTGCTCAACCGCCTGCTGGCCGCGGCAGGCGCGCCGCCGGTGACGCGGACGCTCTCGTTCAAGGCCGCCTACCGCATCGGCGCGGCGTGCGAGCGCCTGTGGCCGCTGCTGCGCCTGCGCGGGGAACCGCCGATGACGCGCTTCCTGGCCGAGCAGCTGTGCACGCCGCACTGGTACTCGATGGAACCGGCGCGGCGCGACTTCGGCTACGTGCCGCGCGTGTCCATTGACGAGGGCCTCATCAAGCTGAAGGCCGCGTGGCAGGGCGGCGGCGCCCTCACCTGACGACGACCCGCGCCGGCGCACCATCGCGGCAACCGCCCGGAGTGGCGCCACCGAGGACCGTCCCATGCTGCACTACGCCGTCGTCTTCTTCGTCATCGCCGTCATCGCCGCGCTGCTGGGCTTCAGCGGCATCGCCGGCGCGGCGACCAACATCGCCTGGATCCTGTTCGTGGTGTTCCTGATCCTGGGCGCGATCTCGCTGTTCCGCGGCCGCAGGGTCTAGCCCGCGGTCGCCGCCCGCGCGATCCGCGCCTCCTGGGCGACGGCATCGGCGGAAGCGGCGCGCTGCGG
>DASRYN010000226.1:0-3159 GCA_035687185.1 Pseudoxanthomonas sp.
CGCGTCGATGGCGATGCGCAGGGCCGCCGGCGACGGGTTGCGCGCGGCCGCCAGCGGCCGGGTGGCGAAGGCGAGCGTGGCGCCGGCCTCGGCCGCCACCTGCAGGCGCCGCAGCGCGCGGTCGTCGGCCTGCTGCGGCCAGCACAGCACCGCGCCGCAGCAGCCCGAGCGCAGGCACTGCTCGGCGGCCCACAGCGCCTCGCGCGGCGGCGTGGCGGCGGCGCCCACCACCTGCAGGCGCTCCAGGTCGATCCCGGCCGCCTGCCACGCCGGGGCGTAGGGCAGGTACGGCGGCGCGACCAGCACGATGCGCTCGCCGGCCTGCGACAGCCGCGCCAGCGCCGGCCACAGCAGGCCCAGCTCGCCGATGCCGTCCAGCGGGACCAGCAGTTCGCTCAGCGCCGCCTCCGGCCAGCCGCCGGAAGGCAGCGCCGCGTCCAGCGCGGCATGACCGGTAGGCTGCGCGCCCGGCGCCGGCGCGGCGGGACGGCCCTTCCAGACGCGCCGCTCGCGCAGCAGCGCATCGATCGCCACCACCGCGCCCATCTCAACCCCGGCGGACCAGGCCGCAGAACACGCCCTCGACCGCGAAGTCCTGGCCCGGTGCCACCTCGATGGGCGCGTAGGCCGGGTTGCGCGGCAGCAGGCGGACGGCGTCGTCGCCGAGCGACAGGCGCTTGATGGTCAGCTCGCCATCCAGGCGCGCGACCACCACCTGGCCGTCGCGGGCCTCGGGCGTGCGGTGCACGCCGACCAGGTCGCCGTCGAGGATGCCGTCGCCGATCATCGAATCGCCCTGCACGCGCAGCAGGTAATGCGGGTGCGGGGAGAACAGCCGCGCGTCCAGGGCCAGGGTGTCGGCCAGCCCGGCGTCGGCGCCGATGGGCGCACCGGCGGCCACCCGGCCCAGCACCGGCACCTGCAGCAGGCCGGCCCCCGCCCCGGCCCGCCCGGCCGGACGCACGCCGCGCGCCTGCCCGGCCGCCACCTCCACCAGCCCGGCCTCGGCCAGGGCCAGCACGTGCTTGCGCGCGGCCCCGCGCGAGGCCAGCCCGCAGGCCTGGGCGATCTCGGCCAGGCTGGGCGGCCGCCCCTCCGCATCCACGCGGTCGCGGATGAAGGCCAGGACGGCGGCGCGGCGGGGGCTGAGGTCGCTCATGGAGTACATTTGTACTCCTGCGGCCGGCAAAGGCCAAGGGGGCGGGCGCGCAACAGCCTGAAGCCGTGGTCTTCCCTGGTGTCCTCGCCCGTCGTTCACGCCCGCCGCGCTGCAATCGGAGCCCCCCAACGGCGAGGAACCCGGCCATGGCACGCTGCGACGTCTGCGGAAACGACTACGACAAGGCCTTCCAGCTGATCCAGGCCGACGGCACCCGGGGCACCTACGATTCGTTCGAATGCGCCATCCATGCCGCGGCCCCGGCCTGCGAGCACTGCGGCTGCCGCATCATCGGCCACGGCGTCGAACAGGACGGCCGCTTCTTCTGCTGCGCCAGCTGCGCCGCCCATTCGGGCGTGACCGGCCTGCGCGACCGCGCCTAGCGGCGCGGCCGCACGCGCATCCACGCTACGGCCGGGCCAGCTGCCAGTGGCCCCACTCGTCGCGGATGCCGTCGCCGGCGGTGCGGGTGGCGCCCAGGTCGCCCGCGTAGCGGTACAGCGGGTTGCCGCGGTAGGTGGTCTGGATCCGGCCGCCGCCGCGGTCCAGCTCGCCCAGCGCGCCCGGGTCCAGGCCCTGCGCGACCCGCTGATCCTCCTCGCGCAGCATCGCCCGGCCCAGCACCGGCGGCCAGATCGCCTCGCAGGCGGCGTCGCAGCGGGAACCGTCGGCATTGCCTTCGAGGTAGTACAGCGAGGCGCCGCTGGCGTCGGTCAAATGCGGCACCGGGTCGGCCGAGACGCCCAGCTCGGCCTGGCGCATGTCGGTCTCCTGCGCGGCCGAGGGCGCGGCGATGTCGGACGCGGCCGGTTCCGGACCGGCGGCGGCGGTGCCCGGCGCGGCGACCTCGGTACCACATGCGGCCAGCAGCAGCGCGCACAGCACGGTGGCGGAGACGACGGGGATGCGGTTCATGGGCAGGCTCCGTTCTTGGCGATGGCGCCAGCATCGCCATGCCGCCGTGGCCGCCACGTGAGCCCGGCCCCGCGCCCTCACCCGGCCTTGGCCGCGTCCTTCGCCCGCAGCGCGCGCCGCTCCAGCAGCCGCAGCAGGCTCAGCACCGCCAGTGTGAGCAGCGTGATCGCCAGCGCCAGCAGGTGGTAGCCGAAGCCGACGGTGACGCCGATGGCCGCCACCGCCAGCAGCGAGGCGGCCGTCGTGATGCCTTCCACGCCGTGCCCGCTGCGCCGGGCGAAGATGGTGCCGGCGCCGATGAAGGACACGCCGGCCACCACCGCTTCCACCAGGCGCAGCGGGTCGATCTGCAGGCCCTGCCCGCCGTAGCGCCCGTCCTCCAGCACCATCCGGCTCAGCCCCAGCAGCAGCGCGGCGGTGCCGGCCACCAGCATGTGCGTGCGGAAGCCGGCGGGCCGGTCCTTGAGTTCGCGCTCGAAGCCGATGGCCCCGCCCAGCGCCATCGCGTAGACGACGCCGGGCAGGAACCGCAGCTGTTCCATCCAGTCCATCGGCGCACCATCCCGGATGCGCCGTGAAGCCGCCGTGCGCGGCTCAGCCCGCTGGCAACGCCGCCAGGCCCTGGTCGCGGGCGGTGCCGGCGCCGCCCAGCGCCTTGTACACCGCCACCGCCGCGACGTTCACCGAGACCTCGGCGTCGGCCAGGGCGTCGTCGGCCGCCAGCAGGCTGCGCTGGGCGTCGAGCAGGGTCAGGAAGTCCACCGCGCCCTCGCGGTAGGCGACCTGCGCCAGCGACTCGGCGCGCCGCGCCGCGGCGGCCTGCTCGGCGACGATGCGCAGCCGCTCCTGGCGCCTGGCGTAGTCGGTGAGCGCGTTCTCCGCATCCTCCAGCGCGGCCAGCACCGCCTGCTCGTACTGCACCGCCACGCCGTCGGCCGTGGCCTCGGTGGCGCGCAGCCGCGCGCGCACGCTGCCCAGGTCGAACGCCGCCCAGGTGATGGACGGCGCCAGCGACCAGGCCTCGTTGCGCCCGGCCACCAGCCCGCTGGCCTCGCCCGAGACGAAGCCGGCGAAGCCGCGGATGC
>DASRYN010000227.1:0-2862 GCA_035687185.1 Pseudoxanthomonas sp.
GCGCAGCGCCTCGGCCTCGGCCCAGCCCTGCAGTGCCGCCTCGCGGCGCGGCGCGGCGCCGGCCGCGGCCAGCGCCTCCTCCAGCCCGGCATCCACCCGCAGCACCGTGCGCGAGTTGGCCAGCCAGGCCACGCGCGGCAACCCGAGCCCGCGCGCCTGCAGCATGCGGTAGCGGGCGATGAAGGCCGCGCCGACGTTGCCGGTGCCCAGCAGCGCCAGGCGGCGCACGCCGGCCCCGCGGGCGGCGGCGACGCGCGGACGCAGGCCCGCCGCGGCCGTCATGCATCCACCCGTTTGCGCGCGGCCTCGGCCGCGGCCGCCTCGGCCGCGTGCAGCGCCGCGGCCACGTCGGCCACCAGGTCCTCGCAGGCCTCGATGCCCACGGACAGGCGCAGCAGGCCGTCGGAAATGCCGGCCTTGGCGCGCGCCTCGGGGGTCATGGCCGCGTGGGTCATCGAGGCCGGGTGCGCGACCAGGCTTTCCACGCCGCCCAGCGACTCGGCCAGCGTGAACCAGCGCAGCGCGTCGACGAAGGCGCGCACCGCCGGCTCGCCGCCGGCCAGCTCGAAGCTCAGCATGGCGCCGAAGCCGCGCTGCTGGCGCGCCGCCACCGCGTGGCCGGGGTGCGATTCCAGCCCCGGGAAGTAGACCCGCTCCACCGCTGCGTGCCCGTCCAGCAGCGCGGCGATGGCGGCCGCGTTCTCCTGGTGCACGCGCATGCGCGCGTCCAGGGTGCGCAGGCCGCGCAGGGTGAGGAAGCTGTCGAACGGCGAACCGGTCAGGCCCAGCGCGTTGGCCCACCACACCAGCTGCTGGTGCAGCTCCGGATCGCGCGCGACCACCGCGCCGCCGACCACGTCGCTGTGGCCGTTGACGTACTTGGTGGTGGAATGGATGACCAGGTCGGCGCCGAAGGCGATCGGGTTCTGCAGCGCCGGCGAGAGGAAGGTGTTGTCCACCACGACCAGCGCGCCGGCCCGGTGCGCGGCGTCGATCACGAAGCGCAGGTCGGTGATGCGCAGCAGCGGGTTGGACGGCGACTCGGCCAGCACCAGCTTCGGCGAGCGGCCCAGCGCGTCGGCCAGCGAGCGCGGGTCGGTCAGGTCGGCGGTGATCAGCTCGAAGTGGCCCTTGGCCGCCAGCGCGTTGAACAGGCGCCAGCTGCCGCCGTAGGCGTCGTGCGGGACCACCAGGCGGTCGCCCGGCTGCAGCAGCGCGTGCAGCAGCAGGGTGATGGCGCCCATGCCGGTGGCGGTGACCACCGCGCCGGCGCCGCCTTCCAGCCCGGCCAGCGCTTCGGCCAGCAGGTCGCGGGTGGGGTTGCCGCTGCGGGTGTAGTCGTACTTCCGCTTGTTGCCGAAGCCGTCGAAGCTGAAGTTCGACGACAGCACGATCGGCGGAGTGACCGCGCCGTAGGCGGTGTCGGCGTCGATGCCGGCGCGCACGGCGATGGTGGACGGGCGACAGCCCGCGGCGTCGTTGGCGGGGACGTTCTGGCTCATGCGGCGGCTCCGTTGCCGCGCAGGACGGCGGCGAGAATGAGGTCGATGCGGTCGGTTTCTTTCAGGAAGGCGTCGTGGCCGTAGGGCGAGCGCAGCACGCGCAGCTGGCCGCGCCCGGCCAGGCCTTCGACCAGGTTCACCGAGTCGGTCAGCGGCACCAAGCGGTCGCCCTCCACCGCCACCACCGCGACCGGGACCTCCACCGAGGCCGGGTCCACGCGGTGCAGGTCGATCGACTCGGACAGGCGCAGGTAGGCGGTGACCGGGGTGCGCGCCACGTACTGCGCGCCGGCTGCGTCGAGGTAGTCCTCCGCGGCGCAGCGCACGCGGCCGTTGACGATCTCCGGCGGCGCGTCGAAGCGCTCGCCGAACTCCTCGGGCGTGCGGTAGCTGAGCATGGCGAACTGGCGTGCCAGGGCCAGGCCCTGCGCGTCGGCGCACTGCAGCTGGCCCAGGGCCACCGCGCGGCGCTGCAGCGCGCGCCAGGCCGAAGCGTACGGATGCGGGCGGTGCGCGCCGCTGACCGCGACCAGCCGCCGCAGCCGCGACGGATGCCGCGCGGCGAACTGCAGCCCGACCATGGCGCCGTAGGAATAGCCGACGAAGGCCAGCAGCCGGTCCACCGCCAGCGCGTCGAGCAGCAGCGCGGCGGCGTCGGCCTGGTCGGCGGTGTCGATCGGGGCGTCGAGGCGGCCGTCGGCGCCGACGTAGTCGAAGGCCAGCACGCGCAGGCGCGCGGGATCCAGCGCCCGCCCGGGGGCGACCAGCGCATTGGCCCAGCCCGGCTCCGGAAAGGCCTCGCTGGCCGAGACGTGGCGGTGCGCGGAGATGCCGCCGGCGACGAACACCACCGGCGCGTCCACCGGCCCGCGCAGCTCGTAGCGCAGCGTCGCCTCGCGGGTGCCGGCATGGCGCATCGGCAGCGCGACCCGGATCTCGCCGCGCACGGCATCGGCGCCGGGCGGCGGCGCGGCGGGCGTGGCTTCGGGCTGGAGGGCTGGGTTCACGAGACTCATGGCGGTGTCCGGGGGAAGCCGCCATCGAGCCCTTGCGGAGCCCGCGTTCGCCGCGCGTGGCGCGGTGCGAACCATCTTTCGGCGGACGCGAGGTCCCCGCAGGATTTGGCACCTACGCGGCCGCTTGCGCGTCCGCGGGCTGCCCCGGCATCAAAGGGCCTGTCCCTCCGCCGGTCTCGATGGCCGGCACAGGATGCCAGCGCCCCCCGGGCATGTCAATCGCTTTATCCGAATGGAGCGATGGAGGGAACTTCACGCCGTACCCGGCGGCTGGGGATAATCGGCCGATGACCACCGCCCCCCGCGCCGCGCTCGGCGCCTGCCTGCTGCTCCTGGCCGCCTGC
>DASRYN010000228.1:0-7689 GCA_035687185.1 Pseudoxanthomonas sp.
CCTGCGAGCGTGCCATGGGCGGTCTGAGCATCTGGCATTGGATCATCGTGCTGGTGGTGGTGCTGCTGGTGTTCGGCACCAAGCGCCTGCGCAATGCCGGCCGCGACCTGGGCGAAGCCGTCAAGGGCTTCAAGGAAGGCATGCGCGACCCGGACAAGCCCGCCGGCCGGCTGGGCAACGAGCGCACGTCCGAGTCGCAGGAGCAGTCCGAGCGCGACCGCTCCGAGCGCTGAGTCCGCGGCGGTCGCGCGCGGATGTTCGACATCGGCTTCGGCGAGCTGCTGCTGATCGCGGTGGTCGCGCTGGTGGTGCTCGGCCCCGAACGCCTGCCGCGCGCGGCGCGCTTCGCCGGGCTGTGGGTGCGGCGCGTGCGGGCGCAGTGGCACTCGGTCAAGGCCGAACTGGAGCGCGAGCTGGAAGCCGAGGAACTCAAGCGCAGCCTGCAGGAAACGCAGGCCTCGCTGCGCCAGGCCGAGGCCACGCTGCGCGAGGAGGCCGATGCGGCGCGGCAGGAGCTGGACGGGCTGCGGCGCGAGGTGGAGGACCGCCCGGCCGGCGGCAACGATGCGGAGCAGGGCGATGAATCCCGCCGCCCCTGACCCCGAGGCCGAGAGCAGCCTGATGGAGCACCTGCTGGAGCTGCGCTCGCGGCTGATGCGGGCGCTGGCCGGACTGGTGGTGGTGCTGCTGGCGCTGCTGCCGTTCGCCAACCGCCTGTACGCGTGGCTGGCCTCGCCGCTGCTGGAGAAGCTGCCGCCCGGCGGCCAGCTGATCGCAGTCGAGGTGGCGTCCCCGTTCTTCACCCCGATCAAGCTGGCGTTCTTCGTGGCGCTGCTGGCCAGCGCCCCGTGGCTGCTCTACCAGGCCTGGGCCTTCGTCGCCCCCGGGCTGTACCAGCGCGAGAAGCGCCTGGCCGTGCCGCTGCTGGTCTCGGCCGTGGGGCTGTTCTACGCCGGGTGCGCCTTCGCCTTCTTCGTGGTGCTGCCGTCGGTGTTCGGCTTCCTGACGCACATCAAGCCCGAGGGCGTGGCGATGATGACCGACATCAACGCCTACCTGGACTTCGTGCTGGTGATCTTCCTCGCCTTCGGCGCCAGCTTCGAGCTGCCGGTGGCGCTGGTGATCCTGGTGCTGCTGGGCTGGGTCACGCCCGACCAGCTGCGCGCCGGCCGCGGTTACGCCATCGTCGGCATTTTCGTGCTGGCGGCCATCATCACCCCGCCGGACGTGGTCTCGCAGCTGCTGCTGGCGGTGCCGATGTGCCTGCTGTACGAGGCCGGGATCCTCGCCGCCCGGATGATCGACCGCCGCCGCGCGGACTGAGCCGGCTCAGGCTTCCAGGCGCCCACTCAGCTCCGGCGCCGCCGCCACGGCTGCCGTCCCGCCGAACAGCTGGCCCCAGGCGGTGAACACCGCGCCGGCCAGCACCGGCATCACCACGGCCATGAACAGCAGCTGCGCCAGCCAGGCGGCCGCCAGCGGGCCGGCCAGCAGCTGCACCGGCAACGCCAGCAGCATCACGGCGAAGTAGATCCCGAACAGGGCGATGCCGGCCAGCAGGAAGAACACCAGCAGCGCCGGCAGGTTCAGCCAGGCCGCGCGCAGGCTGTCGGCCATCGCCGCCAGGCCGCCGCGGCGGTCGAACAGGATCCGCGGCACCGCCACGAACACCGTCATGGCCACCGCCACGGCCGCCGCCACGCCCAGCAGCAGCCACAGCAGGATGCGTCCGGCCGGCAGCCCGGCGACCAGCGCCTGCACCTGCTCGGGAGTGGGCTGGGCGCCGGAACGGGCCAGCGCGTCCAGCTCGTCGCGCACCGCGACCAGCCGCTCCAGTTGCTCGGCGCCGACCAGCGTCAGCAGCAGCATGCCCAGGACCAGGCCCGCCACCAGCTGCGGCAGCAGCGTGGCCAGCAGCGGCGGGACCAGGCCTTCGCGCAGGCCCTGCAGCAGGTGGCCCGGCTGCGCCGGCCGGCCCTGGGCCACCTCGCGCGCGGCCCACACCAGCCCGGCGAACAGCAGCGGCCCGGCCAGGCCCAGCAGCAGCTGCAGGGCCGCCGCCAGCGGCGGCAGCGCCAGCGCCACGGCCAGCACCAGCGAACCGAGCAGCCCCCACAGCGCACCCAGGGTGCCCAGCGCCAGGGGCGCCCGGCGCAGCAGGGCCAGGCCGCCCAGCAGCCATTCCGCGCCGGCCGAGGCCGGCAGCTTGCGAGTCGTTTCCATCTCTTTCCCGTTTGCGCGCCCCGCGGGGCGCGGGTGAATTATCGGCGATCGGCGGCCACGGCGGCGTCCACGCGGCCGTGGCCGCGCGCATGCCGGACGAAGCGCCGCAGCAGCCGGCGCGCCTGCGGCGCGGCGCTGACCTCGCGCGCGACCGTGCGCGGGCAGCGCCCGTGGTTGCGCAGGCACTCGGCGCGTGCGTGGACGTAGCCGCGCATGTGGTGGGTGGCGAACTCGGGGTGGAACTGCACCCCCCAGGCGCGCTCGCCCCAGCGGAAGGCGTGGCAGCCGTCCTGCTCCGAGCGCGCCAGCACGGTGGCGCCCTCCGGCGGCCGCAGCACCGTCTGCAGGTGGGTGGCGTGGGCGGCGAAGCGGGCCGGCATGCCGGCGAACAGGGGGTCCTCGAACGCCGGCGGGTGCAGGTCGATGAACACCGTGCCCGATTCGCGCCCGGCCGGGTTGTAGTCCACCTGCCCGCCCAGGGCGTGGGCCAGCAGCTGGTGGCCGTAGCAGATGCCCAGCAGCGGGACGCCGGCGTGGGCCGCCTCGCGCAGCCAGGCGGCGGTCCGCTCGCTCCACGCGGCGCGGTCGGTGACGAAGGCCGCCGAGCCGCTGACGATGACCCCGGCCAGCCCGGCCGGCGCCGGCAGCAGGTCGCCGCGCTCGGGGTTGGCCTCGACCACCTCGCCCGCGCCCAGCCCGGCGGCGACCCGGATCCAGTGCGGGAAGCGGCCGTAGCGCTTGAGGCTGTCCACCGGCTGGCCGGTCTCGACGATCAGGAAGGGCGCGCGGCGGGCGGCGTTCACGGGCGGGGGCGGACCGGCGGAAAGTGGCGATTGAAACGGCGCAAACCCGCATGGCGCGGGGCTCGGCCCTATACTAGCCCGCTTTTCCGCAGCGCAATAAATGCCGATGACCGGACCGACCTTCCAGGGATTGATCCAGGCGCTCAACAGCTACTGGGCCGAACAGGGCTGCGTGCTGATCCAGCCGCTCGACCTGGAGGTGGGCGCCGGCACCTTCCACCCGGCCACCTTCCTGCGCGCGCTCGGGCCCGAGCCGTGGAACGCCGCCTACGTGCAGCCCAGCCGCCGCCCGACCGACGGCCGCTACGGCGAGAACCCCAACCGCCTGCAGCGCTACTACCAGTACCAGGTGGTGATGAAGCCCAGCCCGGACGACATCCAGGCGCTGTACCTGGGCTCGCTCCGGGCGCTGGGCATCGACCCGCTGGTGCACGACCTGCGCTTCGTCGAGGACAACTGGGAATCGCCCACCCTGGGCGCGTGGGGCCTGGGCTGGGAGGTCTGGCTCAACGGCATGGAAGTCACCCAGTTCACCTACTTCCAGCAGGCCGGCGGCCTGGAATGCAAGCCGGTACTGGGCGAGATCACCTACGGCCTCGAGCGCCTGTGCATGTACCTGCAGAACGTGGACAACGTCTACGACCTGGTATGGACGGTCGGCCCGCAGGGCGTGGTGACCTACGGCGACGTCTACCACCAGAATGAGGTCGAGCAGAGCGCGTACAACTTCGAGCACGCCGACGTGGCCGAGCTGTTCCACCGCTTCGACGCCTGCGAGCGCGAGGCGCAGCGCCTGGTGGAGGCCGGCCTGCCGCTGCCGGCCTACGAGCAGGTGTGCAAGGCCAGCCACAGCTTCAACCTGCTGGACGCGCGCCGCGCCATCAGCGTCACCGAGCGCCAGCGCTACATCCTGCGCGTGCGCGCCCTGGCCCAGGCGGTGGCCAAGGCCTACCACGCGCAGCGCGAGAAGCTGGGCTTCCCCGTGCTGAAGGACGAAGCCGCACGCGCCAGGCTGGGCCTGGCGCCGCCGGACGCGGAGAACGCCGCATGATCCTGATCGGCATGTACGACTCCTCGTACACCCGCCGCGTCGCCATCGCGATGTCGGCGTACGGCATTCCGTTCGAGCACCGCGCCTGGTCGGTGGGCAAGGACTTCGACCGCATCCGCCAGTACAACCCGCTGGGCCGCGCGCCCACCCTGGTGCTGGACGACGGCGAGGTGCTGACCGAGTCGGCGATGATGCTCGACTACCTCGATGACCTGGTCGGCCCCGAACGCGCGCTGATGCCGGCCACCGGCAAGGACCGCCGCGATGCGCAGCGCCTGATCGCGCTGGCCACCGGCGCCATCGACAAGGCCATCCTGATCGTGATGGAACGCATCTTCCGCCCCGCGGAGATGCACAGCGAAGCCTGGCTGTCGCGCTGCCGCATCCAGGTCGAAGGCGCCCTGCAGGAACTCGAGAAGCACTGCGCCGCGCGCGCCGGCCACGAATTCCTGGTCGGCGAGAAGATGACCCACGCCGACACCACCGTGGCGTGCTACGTCACCCACGTGCGCGAGTCGGTGCCGTGGGACCTGGATGCCTATCCGGCCCTGCGCGCGCACGTGGAGCGTTTCGAGGCGCTGCCGCTGTTCCGCCAGCATTACCTCCCCTTCGCCGCACCGACCGCAGGGTGATGGACGCGCGCCTCACTCCTGCCGCCGCGCTCGCTGCACTGGCGCGAAGCGACGACGGCAAGCCGTTCCTGACCCTGTTCCGGCACGGCTCGCTGGAAGTGGAGATCTACCGGCCACAAGGCCGCGACCTGCAGCAGCCGCACGTGCGGGACGAGGTCTACGTGGTGGTCTCCGGCAGCGGCGAGTTCGTCCACGGCGGCCAACGGCGGCCCTTCGAGCCGGGCGAGGTACTGTTCGTGCCCGCCGGCGCCGAGCACCGCTTCGAGAACTTCAGCGACGATTTCGCCACCTGGGTGCTGTTCTACGGCCCCGAGGGCGGCGAGCACTCCACACAGGAACAAGCATGAGCAAGCGACTTCCCCTGCTGATCGAACTGGGCACCGAAGAGCTGCCGGTCAAGGCGCTGCCGGGGCTGGCCCGGGCCTTCCTCGACGGCGTGCTCGCCGCGCTGGACAGGCGCGGGATCGGCTTCGACGCGACCGAAGTCCGGCCGCTGTACACGCCGCGGCGCCTGGCCGCGCTGCTGCCGGCGGTGGACCTCGAGCAGCCGGAGCAGCGCTCGGAGCTGCTGGGCCCCTACCTCAACGTGGCGCTCGACGCCGAGGGCAGGCCCACGCGCGCGCTGGAAGGCTTCGCCGCCAAGGCCGGCGTGGACTGGACCGCGCTGGAGCGCACCGCCGACGCCAAGGGCGAGCGCTTCGTGCACCGCGCGGTGAAGCCCGGCGCGGCCACCGCGGCGCTGCTGCCGGAGGTGGTGGCCGAGGCCATCGCCGCCATGCCCATCCCCAAGCCGATGCGCTGGGGCGACCACGACTACGCCTTCGCCCGGCCGGTGCACTGGCTGGTGCTGCTGCTGGGCGGGGACGTGGTGCCGGCGCAGGTGCTGGGCGTGGCGTCCGACCGCATGAGCCGCGGCCACCGCTTCGAGCACGACAGGCCGGTGTGGATCGGCCGCCCGGAGGATTACGTGGACGCGCTGCGCGGTGCGCGGGTGCTGGCCGACCCGGCCGAACGCCGCGCGCGCATCGTCGCCGAGGTCGAGGCCGCCGCTGCCGGCGCCGGCGGCCAGGCGCGCATCACCGACGACAACCTGGACCAGGTGGTGTGCCTGACCGAGTGGCCGAAGGCGGTGGCCTGCTCCTTCGAGGAGGCGTTCCTGGCGGTGCCGCAGGAAGCGCTGATCGAGACCATGGAGGTCAACCAGAAGTTCTTCCCGGTGCTGCGCGAGGGCAGGCTGACCCGGCATTTCGTCGGCATCGCCAACATCGAGTCGAAGGACGAATCGGAAGTGCGCAAGGGCTACGAGCGGGTGATCCGCCCGCGCTTCGCCGACGCCAGGTTCTTCTTCGACGAGGACCTGAAGCAGGGCCTCGTTTCGATGGGCGAAGGCCTGAAGACGGTGACGTACCAGGCCAAGCTGGGCACGGTGGCCGACAAGGTCGCGCGCGTGGCTGCGCTGGCCGAGACCATCGCGAAGGAAGTCGGCGTCGATCCGGCGCAGGCGCGCCGCGCGGCGGAGCTGGCGAAGAACGACCTGCAGAGCCGCATGGTCAACGAGTTCCCGGAGCTGCAGGGCATCGCCGGCCGCCACTACGCGCTGGCCGCGGGCGAGCCGAAGGAAATCGCGCTGGCCATCGACGAGGCCTACCGGCCGCGCTTCGCCGGCGACGACATCGCGCTGTCGCCGCTGGGCAAGGTGCTGGCGATCGCCGAGCGCCTGGACACGCTGGCCGGCGGCTTCGCCGCAGGGCTGAAGCCGACCGGCAACAAGGATCCGTTTGCGTTGCGGCGTAATGCGTTGGGTTTGGCGCGTACGATCATCGAGAGCGGTTTCGGCCTCGACCTGAAGGCCCTGCTCGCCACGGCCAACGGCAACCTCTCGGCGAAGAGCGTGCAGGCCGACATCGGCGAGATCTACGACTTCATCCTCGACCGCCTGCGCGGCTATTACGCCGACAAGGGCGTGCCGGCCGCGCACTTCAACGCGGTGGCGGAACTGAAGCCGGCCTCGCTGTACGACTTCGACACCCGCCTCGACGCCATCGGCCAGTTCGCCCGGCTGCCGGAAGCCGAGGCCCTGGCCGCGGCCAACAAGCGCATCCACAACATCCTCAAGAAGGCCGACATCGCCATCCCGCAGGCGGTGGATCGCGCGCTGCTGACCGATCCGGCCGAAGCCGCGCTGGCCGAGGCGGTGGAAGCGGCCATCGGCGACACCGACGAGGCCCTGCACCGCCACGACTACGTGCGCGTGCTCGGCCGCCTGGCCCAGCTGCGTCCGCAGGTGGACGCGTTCTTCGACCAGGTGCTGGTGAACGCCGAGGACCCGGCCGTGCGCGGCAACCGCCTGGCCCTGCTCGGGCGCCTGGCCGACCGCTTCGGCGCGGTGGCCGCCATCGGCCACCTGTCGGCCTGAGCCCGCTCAGCCTGCCGCGGCCACCCGCGGCAGGCGCAGACGGAAGGCGCTGCCCCGGCCGGGCGCGCTCTCGGCCTCCAGGTGGCCGCCGGCCGCCTCGATCAGGCTGCGCGCCACCGCCAGCCCCAGGCCGGTGCCCTGCCCGGCGGGGCGCGTGGTGAAGAAGGGTTCGAAGCAGCGGGCCAGCGTCTCCGCGTCCATGCCGCACCCGGTGTCGGCGGCCTCGACGACGACCTGGCCCGCGGGCGTGCCGTCCGCCTCGAGCCGCAGCGCCAGGCGGAAGCGCCCGCCGCCGGGCATGGCCTGGTCGGCGTTGCTGGCCAGGTTGAGCACGATCAGCTCCAGCTGCGCGCGGTCGAAACGGACGCAGCCCGGCACGGGCACCGCCAGCTCCAGCGCCAGCTCCACCCCGGGGCGGAACAGCTGGCGCAGCATCGGCTCCATCTCCGCCAGCGCGCGCCCGGCGTCGAACACCTCCAGCCGCGCGGCGTCGTAACGGCTGAAGTCCAGCAGCTGGCGGGTCAGCGCGCTGGCGCGCCGCGCCGCCGATTCGGCGCCCTGCAG
>DASRYN010000229.1:0-5902 GCA_035687185.1 Pseudoxanthomonas sp.
GGATTTCGCAGGCGCCCGCTTGCCGCCGGCTTGCCGCCTCGGCCGCCGGCCACGAAAAAGCCCGGGCGAACCCGGGCTTCCTGCATGCGGTGCCGAACCGGCCGTCAGGCGCGGCGGGCCATCATCAGCTTCTTGATCTCGGCGATCGCCAGCGCCGGGTTCAGGCCCTTGGGGCAGGTCCGTGCGCAGTTCATGATGGTATGGCAGCGGTAGAGCTTGAACGGGTCTTCCAGGTCGTCCAGCCGGGCGCCGGTGTCCTCGTCGCGCGAGTCGATGATCCAGCGATAGGCCTGCAACAGGATCGCCGGGCCCAGGTAGCGCTCGCCGTTCCACCAGTAGCTCGGGCAGCTGGTGGAGCAGCAGGCGCACAGGATGCACTCGTACAGGCCGTCGAGCTTCCTGCGGTCCTCCGGCGACTGCAGCCGCTCGCGGTCCGGCGGCGCCGGGGTCTGGGTCCGGATCCAGGGCTTGATCGACGCGTACTGCGCGTAGAAGTGGGTCAGGTCCGGCACCAGGTCCTTGACCACGCTCATGTGCGGCAGCGGGTAGATCGGCACCTCGGCCTTCCTGCAGTCGGCGATGGCGCGGGTGCAGGCCAGGGTGTTGGTGCCGTCGATGTTCATCGCGCACGAGCCGCAGATGCCCTCGCGGCAGGAGCGGCGGAACGTGAGCGTGGGGTCGATCTCGTTCTTGATCTTGATCAGCGCGTCCAGGACCATCGGCCCGCACGAGGCCAGGTCGACCTCGTAGGTGTCCGTGCGCGGGTTGCCGCCTTCCTCGGGGTCCCAGCGGTAGATCTTGAACACGCGCGGGTTCTTCGCGCCCTTGGCCGGGAAGTGCTTGCCCTTCCGGATCTGGGAATTCTTCGGGAGGCTGAACTCTGCCATGGCTGTTCTCGTTGGCTCAGGCGGCCCGCGGGGCGAGCGGGACGCGCGCGGCGCGCGCGTCGTGGGAGTGGACGGTCCTGCGCTGCATCGTCGCGGACCGGATCAGTAGACGCGCGGCTTCGGCGGCACCACGTCCACGTCGCTGGTGAGCGTGTACATGTGCACCGGCCGGTAGTCGAAGCTGCAGCGGCCCTTCTCGTCGACGGTGACCAGCGTGTGCTTCTGCCAGTTGGCGTCGTCGCGCTCGGGGTAGTCCTCGTGCGCGTGGGCGCCGCGGCTCTCCTTGCGCTGCTCGGCCGAGTTGATGGTCGCCACCGCGTTGAGCAGCAGGTTGTGCAGCTCGTAGGTCTCGATCAGGTCCGAGTTCCACACCAGCGAGCGGTCGGACACCTTGACGTCCTCGAAGCTGGCGAAGATCTCGGCCATCTTGTCGCAGCCTTCCTTCAGCGTCCTGCTGGTGCGGAACACCGCGGCGTCGGACTGCATCGTGCGCTGCATGCGGTCGCGGATCGCCGCCGTCGGCGTGCCGCCGTTGGCGTTGCGCAGGCGGTCCAGCAGCGACAGCGCCTTGTCGCAGGCGTCCGCGGCCAGCGGCTTGTGCGGCGCGCCCTTCCTGATGGTCTCGGCGCAGCGGTTGGCCACCGCGCGGCCGAACACCACCAGGTCCAGCAGCGAGTTGGAGCCCAGGCGGTTGGCGCCGTGCACCGAAACGCAGGCCGCTTCGCCCACCGCGTACAGGCCCGGCACGACCGCGTCCGGGTCGTCGCCGACCTTGCGCACGACCTCGCCGTGGTAGTTGGTCGGGATGCCGCCCATGTTGTAGTGCACGGTCGGCAGCACCGGGATCGGCTCCCGGGTCACGTCCACGCCGGCGAAGATGCGCGCGCTCTCGGCGATGCCCGGCAGCTTCTCGTGGATGACCTCCGGGCCCAGGTGGGTCAGATCGAGCAGGATGTGGTCCTTGTGCTCGCCCACGCCGCGGCCTTCGCGGATCTCGATGGTCATCGAGCGCGACACCACGTCGCGGCTGGCCAGGTCCTTGTAGTGCGGGGCGTAGCGCTCCATGAAGCGCTCGCCGTTGCTGTTGCGCAGGATGCCGCCCTCGCCGCGCACGCCTTCGGTGATCAGGCAGCCGGCGCCGTAGATGCCGGTCGGGTGGAACTGCACGAACTCCATGTCCTGCATCGGCAGGCCGGCGCGCATCACCAGGCCGCCGCCGTCGCCGGTGCAGGTGTGGGCCGAGGTCGCCGAGAAGTAGGCGCGGCCGTAGCCGCCGGTGGCCAGCACCACGCCGTGGGCGCGGAACAGGTGCAGCGTGCCCTCGGCCATGTCCAGCGCCAGCACGCCGCGGCACACGCCCTCCTCGTCGAAGATCAGGTCGAGGGCGAAGTACTCGATCATGAAGCGCGCGTTGTGCGCCAGCGACTGCTGGTACAGCGTGTGCAGCATGGCGTGGCCGGTGCGGTCGGCCGCGGCGCAGGTGCGCTGCGCCGGCGGGCCTTCGCCGAAGCGGGTGGTCATGCCGCCGAACGGGCGCTGGTAGATCTTGCCGTCCTCGGTGCGCGAGAAGGGCACGCCGTAGTGCTCCAGCTCGATGATCGCCGGGATCGCCTCGCGGCACATGTACTCGATCGCGTCCTGGTCGCCCAGCCAGTCCGATCCCTTGATGGTGTCGTAGAAGTGGTAGCGCCAGTCGTCCTCGCCCATGTTGCCCAGCGCGGCGGAGATGCCGCCCTGCGCGGCCACGGTGTGCGAGCGGGTCGGGAACACCTTGGTCAGGCACACCGTCTGCAGGCCCTTCTGGGCCAGGCCGAAGGTGGCGCGCAGGCCGGCGCCGCCGGCGCCGACGACGACCATGTCGTACTTGTGTTCGGTGATCTTGTAGGCGGACATTCGGTCTGTGTTCCTTTCGGGCGCGCGCCGGTCAGCCGGCCAGCGCGATGCGTGCCACGGCGAAGATGCTGACGATCGCGCCCAGCACCGCGATGAACTTCACGCTGACCTGCAGCGCCAGCGCCAGCAGCGAGTTGTGGACGTAGTCCTCGAGCACCACCTGCATGCCCAGCTGCGCATGCCAGAAGGTGGCCACCAGGAAGCCGACCAGCAGCACCGCGTTCCACGGGCGCGAGACGGCGTCGGCGGCGGTGAGGTAGTCGCTGCCGGCCAGGCTGACCACGAAGTACAAGAACCACACGCCCAGCAGCACCAGCGCGGTGGCGGTCAGGCGCTGGTGGACGAAATGCTCGGTGCCGGTCTTGGCGGCGCCCAGGCCGCGCACGTTCTTCAGCGGAGTACGGAACCGGGTCACGCGGCACCTCCGGACAGGACGAAGCCCCACACCAGGGCGGTGATGACCAGGCTGCCGACGATGGACAGCCAGCTGTTGCGGACGAACGCCGGGATGCTGTAGCCGACGGCGAAATCCTGGGCGATGTGGCGGATGCCGTTGCACAGGTGGTAGGCGAACGACCAGGTCCAGGCCAGCAGGAACAGCTGGCCGTACCAGGCGCCGGCCAGGCCGGTGAAGCGGCCCCAGGCCTCGGGCCCGAGCATCAGCGAGAGCAGGCCGGCGGCGATGGCCAGCGCGCCCACGGCCAGGAAGATGCCGGTGGCGCGGTGCAGGATCGAGGTCACCATCTGGACCTGCCAGCGGTACACCTGCAGGTGCGGTGACAGGGGGCGTTCGCGAGTGCTCATTCGCTGGCTCGTTGTCTCGGCTGTGCGGCCATGGCGGCCGCGTGGCGGGTGGCCCGGGCGTCAGAAGTCGACGCAGCGGCCGTTCTTTTCCCAGTCCCCGTAGCGCGTCGGCTCCGGCCCCTCGCGCCCGCCGATCTCGCGCGGCGGCGCCTTGCCGGCGTCGTCCTTGGACGGCTGTGTTCCGGATTCCGGTGCCTGGCCGGGGTCGGGAACGTCGGGGCGATGACCTATCATGGGACTCCTTGCAACGCACAAAAGTTTAAGTCCCGGTTAACGTGCCTGACAACCAGCCTCATCCGCACACCGACGCTTCGCGGCCCGGCTTCGCGCTGGAAAGCCGCGTGCTGGCGCTCGACGGGCCCGACGCGGCGGCCTTCGCGCACGCGCAGTTCGCCAACGACGTGGCCGCGCTGTCCCCGGGACAGTGGCAATGGAACGCGTGGCTGACGCCGAAAGGCCGCGTGGTCGCGGTGTTCGCGCTGCTGCGCACGGGCGCCGACGCGCTGCGGCTGCTGCTGCCCGACCACGACCCCGCCGAACTGGGCGACGCGCTGCGCCGCTATGTGTTCCGCCGCAAGGTGGCCATCGCCCCGCGCCCGGATCTGCACGCCAGCGGCCACTTCTTGCCGCCGGCGCAGGCGCGCGGGGCGGCGCTGGCCGGCGCCGAGGACGCTCCCGGCGGCCTGGAACTGGACTGGGGCGCCCCCGGCCTGCCCCGCACCCTGCGCCTGTCGGCGAGCGCAGGCACGGCCGATGACGGCGCGCGCGAGGCCTGGGCCGTGGCTGACCTGCGCCTTGGCCTGCCGCGGCTGCCCGCCGCGCAACGGGAGCAATGGACCCCGCAGCAGCTGTCGCTGGAACGACTGCAGGCCTACAGCGTGCGCAAGGGCTGCTATCCGGGCCAGGAGATCGTGGCGCGCACCCATTTCCTCGGCAAGGCCAAGCGCGAAGCGCTGCTGCTGCGGGTGCCCGACGCGACCGCGGCTGGCGCCGAGGTCGTGCAGTCGGGCCGCGCAATCGGCACCGTGGTCAGCGCCGCCGGCCAGGCGCCGCGCTTCGCGCTGGCGGTGCTGCCGCTGGAGCGCGAGGCGGCACCACTGGAGGTCGGCGGCGCCGAAGCGGTGGCCGAGCCCTTCGTCGAGGGATTCGCGCGCCCGTGAGGCGGGCGGCGGGTGCTCGGCCGGGGCGCCCGCGAGGCAGGTCGCTACAGGCGGCGGCCGTCCTGCGGGTCGAAGAAATGCAGGTGCGCGGGGTCGGCGCGCAGCCGCAGCTCCGCACCGGGAGCCGGCAGCGCCTGCGGGGCCAGCCGCGCCACCAGCGGGCGGCCGGCGAAATCCAGGTGCAGGAACGCCTCGCTGCCCACCGGCTCCACCACCTCCACGCGCGCCCGCAGGCCCTGCTCCGGGTGCGGCTGCAGGTGCTCGGGGCGCACGCCCAGCGCCACGCGCCGGCCCAGCCACGCCGCCGGCACCTCCACGCCGGGCAGCGGCACCGATGCGCCGTCCAGCACCAGGCGCAGGCCCTCGGATGCCTGCAGCTCGCCTTCCAGCACGTTCATCGCCGGACTGCCGAGGAAACCGGCGACGAACAGGTTGGCCGGCCGCTCGTACAGCGCCATCGGCGTGTCGATCTGCTGGATGCGCCCGGCGTCCAGCACCACGATGCGCTGGCCGAGGGTCATGGCCTCGACCTGGTCGTGGGTCACGTAGACCATGGTGGCACCCAGGCGCTGGTGCAGGCGCGCGATCTCGGTGCGGGTGGAGTGGCGCAGCTTGGCGTCCAGGTTGGACAGCGGCTCGTCCAGCAGGAAGACCGCCGGCTCGCGCACCAGTGCCCGGCCCAGGGCCACGCGCTGGCGCTGGCCGCCGGACATCTCCCGCGGGCGCTTGTGCAGCATGCCTTCCAGGCCCAGCATCGCCGCGGCGCCGGCGACCCGCCGCTCCACCTCGGCCCGCGGCTGGCCGCGCAGCTTCAGGCCGAAGGCCAGGTTCTCGGCCACGGTCATGTGCGGGTACAGCGCGTAGCTCTGGAACACCATGGCGATGTCGCGGTCCTTGGGCGCGACCTCATTGACCACCCGCCCGCCGATGCGCAGGGTGCCGGAGGTGATCTCCTCCAGGCCGGCGATCATCCGCAACAGCGTGGACTTGCCGCAGCCCGACGGCCCCACCAGCACCATCAGTTCGCCGTCGGCGATGTCGAACGTCGCCCCGTGCACGGCCACCTGGCCGTTGTCGTACACCTTGCGAACGTCCTCGAGCTGCACGCCCGCCATGAAAGCCCTCCACGCGCCGTGCGTCGGCGCCTGGGAGGGATGA
>DASRYN010000230.1:0-3144 GCA_035687185.1 Pseudoxanthomonas sp.
CTTCCAGCATCAGGTCGGCCAGCGGGTCGGCCATGTGCGCGTCGAAGCCCGCCGAGACGAGCACCAGCTGCGGGGCGAAGGCGTCCAGCGCCGGCAGCAGCGCGTCCAGCCAGGTGTTGCGGAAGCGGAAGCCGCCGCTGCCCGGCGGCAGCAGGGCGTTGTGGAGGTTGCCGGCGCCGCGCTCGTGCGCGTGGCCGGTGTGGGGGTACAGGCCCGACTGGTGGCTGCTGAAGTAGGCCACCCGCGGCTCGTCGCGGAAGATGGCCTGGGTGCCGTTGCCGTGGTGCACGTCGAAATCGACGACGGCGATGCGTTCCAGCCCGTGCTGGTCGCGGGCGTGGGCCGCGGCCACGGCCACGTTGTTGAACAGGCAGAAGCCCATCGCGGTCGCACCGGTGGCGTGGTGGCCCGGCGGGCGCACGGCGCAGAAAGCGGTGTCGTCCTCGCCGGCCATCACCGCGTCCACTGCGGCCACGCCGGCGCCGGCCGCGTGCAGCGCCGCCTGCGCCGAACCGGGCGACAGCGCGGTGTCCGGGTCCAGCGCGCGCGTGCCGGCCGGCACCGGCGCCAGCACCAGGTCGATCAGCGCGGCCTCGTGCACCCGGCGCAGGTCGCCGCGCCGGGCCGGCGGCGCCTGGCGCCAGGCCAGGCCGGGATGGGCCTGGCACAGCGCGTCGAGCACTGCCTGCAGCCGCGCCGGCCGCTCGGGATGGTCGGCGCCGGGGTCGTGCGCCAGGCAGGCGGGGTGGGTGTAGGCGAGCATGCGGGCAACGTAGCGCGGCGCCGGCCGCGGCGCCATCGCGGCGGGGGGTGCTCAGCCGGGGGTGCGGCGCCGTTCGTGGCGCCAGAGCACCTCGCCCTGGCCGTCGGCGCGCGCCAGCACCCGCGCCAGGACGAACAGCAGGTCCGACAGCCGGTTGAGGTAGCGCAGCGCTTCCCCGCGCACCGCCTCGGTGCGCGACAGCGCCACCGCCTCGCGCTCGGCGCGGCGCACGATGGTGCGGGCCAGGTGGCAGCGCGCGGCCGCCTCGCCTCCGGCCGGGAGGATGAAGTCCTTCAGCGGGGGCAGGTCTGCGTTGTAGCGGTCAAGCTGCCGTTCCAGCGCCTCCACGTCGGCGTCGGCGATCGCCGCGTGCCCGGGGATGCACAGCTCGCCGCCGAGGTCGAACAGTTGGTGCTGGACCGCGGTCAGCAGTTCGCGCACGTCCTCCGGCACCCCGGGCGCGGCCAGCACCACCCCGATGGCCGAGTTGGCCTCGTCCACGGTGCCGTACGCGGCCACCCGCAGCGCGTCCTTGCCGACGCGGCTGCCATCGCCCAGCCCGGTGCTGCCGTCGTCGCCGGTGCGGGTGTAGATCCTCGAGAGGCGGTTGCCCACGCGGGGGCCGGGCGTCAGTGCGCGGTGCGGCCGCCGCGCAGCAGCGGCGCCACGCGCTCGGCGGCCAGCTGCAGGGCGGCGGCGATGGCCACGTAGGCCGCGGCGGTGGCCATGTACGGCGGCAGCCAGTCGGTGTAGTTCTTCCACCAGCCGGCAAAGGTGGGCGAGGCGACGCTGTCGCTGATCCAGTAGAAGCTGCCCTGGGCGATCAGGTGGCAGACGGCCACCGCGGGCACGAACGCCGCGGCCAAGCGGCCCAGCGCCCGCCAGCCGGCGCCGGCGTAGCCGCGGCGCAGCCAGGCGCCGGCGGCCCACAGCGCGCCATAGGCCGGCACCAGGCACCAGTAGGCGGCCGAGACGCAGTAGTGGTTCCAGAAGTCGATGCCCTGGCCGGCAATCACCGCCCAGTCCACCCCCACGGCCAGCGCCATCAGCAGCGGGAAGGCCCAGCGGCCCCAGCCGCGCAGGTGGAAGCCGGCGAGGAAGAACACCGCCCAGGACGCGTCCGGCGGCGAGAAGTGGTCGAACACGTGCGCGCGCGAGGCGGCCATCAGCAGGGCCAGGACGGACAGGACGAAAACGCGTTGGGTGTTGGCGGTCATGGCGCACGGGTGGTGAAAGCTCGCCGGCATTCTAGCCGAGGGCGGGCGGCGCTGCCGGCGGGACAGGCCGCCCCGCGGCCGCGCGTATCATGTGCTGATGATTCGGACCCATGACGTGCTCATCGTCGGCGGCGGCCTGGTCGGCGCCAGCCTGGCGATCGCCCTGGACGGGCTGCCGCTGGACGTGGCCCTGGTCGAGGCCACCCCGCCGGGCGACCTGCCGGCGGTGTTCGACCAGCGCAACCTCAGCCTGGCCGCCGCCTCGGTCAACGCGCTGGATGCGCTGGGCGTGATGCGCGCGCTGCGCGCGCCGGCCGGTCCGATCCGCCGCATCCACGTCAGCCGCGCCGGGGACTTCGGCAGCGTCCGCCTTGAAGCCGCCGACTACGGCCGCGAGGCCTTCGGCCAGGTGGTGGTCGCGCGCGACTTCGGCCTGGCGCTGGAGGCGCGGCTGGCGCAGCTGCCGCGCCTCACCCGCTACCGCCCGGCGCGCTTCCTCGCGCTGGAAGACGGCGACGCCGGGCACCGCCAGGTGCGGCTGGCCACCGCCGACGGCGAACTGCGCCTGGGAGCGCGGCTGCTGGTGGCCGCCGACGGCACCCGCAGCGCGCTGCGCCAGGCGCTGGGCATCGGCGCGCGCAGCCACGACTACGGCCAGACCCTGTTCGTGGCGCGCATGCGCGCCGAGCGCGCGCCCGACGGCACCGCCTGGGAGCGCTTCACCGACAGCGGGCCCACCGCGCTGCTGCCGCGCGGCGACCGCAGCTACGGCGTGGTGCACGGCGTGGCGTCGGCGCACGCGGCCGAAGTCGCCGCGCTGGACGAGGCCGGCTGGCTGGCCCGCCTCCAGCGCGTCTTCGGCTGGCGCGCGGGGCGCTTCGTGGAGGCCGGCGAGCGCAGCGCCTATCCGATCGCCGGCGTCGTGGCCGAGGCCCTGAGCGCGCCGCGCGCGCTGCTGCTGGGCAACGCCGCGCAGACGGTGCATCCGGTCGGCGCGCAGGGCTTCAACCTGGGCCTGCGCGACGCGCTGACCCTGGCCGAGCTGCTGCGCGCGCACGCCGGCGACCCGGGCGCGGACGCGCTGCTGGCCCGCCACGCGGAACGCCGGCGCGAAGACCGCGAGCGGACCCTGGCGTTCTCCGACGGCCTGGCGCGGCTGACCGG
>DASRYN010000231.1:0-2192 GCA_035687185.1 Pseudoxanthomonas sp.
GGCGCCACGTCCGGGTGAACCCCGCCGCCATGAACGCCACCACGCTGCCCGCCGGCGACACCGCCGCGCTGCTCGACCTCGGCCGCCAGTACTACCTGCCCGTCTACCGCCCGCGCGAGCTGGTGCTGGAGCGAGGCCAGGGCTCGCGCCTGTGGGACAGCCAGGGCCGCGAGTACGTGGACCTGGCCGCGGGCATCGCGGTCTGCGGCCTGGGCCACAACGATCCGGACCTGGTGGGCGCGCTGGTCGAGCAGGCCGGCCGGCTGTGGCACACCAGCAACATCTTCTACAGCGAGCCGCCGCTGCGCCTGGCCGAGGAGCTGGTCAAGGCCAGCCGCTTCGCCGAGCGCGTGTTCCTGTGCAACTCCGGCGCCGAGGCCAACGAGGCGGCGATCAAGCTGGTACGCAAGTGGGCCGCCGCGCAGGGCCGCGCGCCGCAGCAGCGGGTGATCGTCACCTTCCGCGGCAGCTTCCACGGCCGCACCCTGGCCGCGGTCACCGCCACCGCGCAGCCCAAGTACCAGGAAGGCTACGAGCCGCTGCCCGGCGGCTTCCGCTACGTCGACTTCAACGACCCGGTGCAGCTGGAAACGGCCATGGCCGCCGGCGACGTGGCCGCGGTGATGCTCGAGCCGGTGCAGGGCGAGGGCGGGGTAATGCCGGCCGCGTCCGGTTTCCTGCGCCGCGTGCGCGAGCTGTGCGACCACCACGGCGCGCTGCTGGTGCTGGACGAGATCCAGTCCGGCATGGGCCGCACCGGCACCCTGTTCGCGCACTGGCAGGACGAGGTGGTGCCCGACATCGTCACCCTGGCCAAGGCGCTGGGCGGCGGCTTCCCGATCGGCGCCATGCTGGCCGGGCCGAAGGTGGCGCAGGCGATGCAGTTCGGCGCCCACGGCACCACCTTCGGCGGCAACCCGCTGGCCGCCGCCGTCGCGCGCGTGGCCCTGCGCAAGCTGGCCTCGCCGCAGATCGCGGCCAACGTCTCGCGGCAGTCGCATGCGCTGCGCGCGGGGCTGGCGGCCATCGGCGAGGAGTTCGACCTGTTCGCCCAGGTGCGCGGCCGCGGGCTGATGCTCGGCGCGGTGCTCAAGCCGGCGTGGGCAGGCCGCGCCGGCGAGATCCTCGACCGCGCCGCGGCCAACGGCGTCCTGCTGTTGCAGGCCGGCCCGGACGTGCTGCGCTTCGTGCCGGCGTTGAACATCGCCGACGCCGACGTGGCCGAGGGTCTCAAGCGCCTGCGCGCGGCGGTGGCCGGGTTGGCAGCGGGTTGAACCGGCCGACCCGCTGCCCGTTCTGCGCCATCCTGGGCGGCGAGGCGCCCGCCAGCCTGGTCTGCGAGGACGCGCATGCGGTGGCCTTCATGGACCTGCGCCAGGCCGTGCCCGGCCATGTCCTGGTGGTGCCGCGGCGGCACGTGGAGACAATCTTCGAGCTGGACGGCGACACCGCCGCCGCGCTGATGCGGATGGCCGTGCGGGTGGCGCAGGCGGCCGAGCGCGCGTTCGCCCCGGCCGGGCTCAACCTGTGGCAGTCCAACCGCGAGGCCGGGGGCCAGGAGGTGCCGCACCTGCACCTGCACGTGCAGCCGCGCCGGGTCGGCGATGGCCTGCTGCGGGTGTACCCGGGGGCGGTGCCGGCGCCGGCGGCGCGGCGGGACCTGGACGGCCTGGCCGTGGAGCTGCGCGCGCGGCTGGACTGAATCCGGGCCCCGCCCGCCCCGTGCGCCGCGCCTGCTAGACTGCCGACCGCCGGCGGGGACGCGACGAGGAGGTCGCGGCCGGCGGAACGAGGGGATCGGCGCGTCTTTCGGTTGCGTCTGGAGCGAGCGGCTCCGGCGGCACGCCCGTGCGCGCCTACACGGACATTATTCGGGGAAGGACCATGATGGCAGCTTGCAGGCGTCGCATTGGACAGGGACTGGCGGCTCTCGCCATCGCATGGGCGGCCGTATCCACGGCCCAGGCCGCCACGTTCACCGACACCTTCGATACCGCTTTTGCCACCGGGACGACCGTGAACCGGGTCCTGGGCGGGCAGACGTTCTCCTTCAGCCTGGCTGGGGGGGACGGCGGCGACATGGCCTGGGACGACACGACGTATGCCGGGAATCCCGGCATGAGCGTCCTTTCCGGCGCCAGTTCGCCGGCGGTGGAAACCCTCACCATCGCGCGGTCGGGCGGCGCGGATTT
>DASRYN010000232.1:0-10756 GCA_035687185.1 Pseudoxanthomonas sp.
CGGCACCCCGCCGCGGGCGCCGTGGCAGAGCGCGGCCGGCCTGTCCACGCTGTTCGGCGGCATGATCGCGCCGCTGGGCCGCTACGGCCTGCGCGGCGCGCTGTGGTACCAGGGCGAGTCCAACACCGGCGAGGCCGCGCAGTACGCCGGCCTGCTGCGCGCGCTGCGCCAGGACTGGCGCGCGCGGTTCGGCGCGAAGCTGCCGTTGCTGGTGGTGCAGCTGGCCAACTACGGGCCGGCGCCGACCCGGCCGGTGGAGAGCGGCTGGGCGCAGCTGCGCGAAGTGCAGCGGCAGGTGGCCGGCGAGGACCGGGCCACCGGCCTGGTGGTGGCCATCGACATCGGCGACCGCTACGACATCCACCCGACCAACAAGCAGGAGCTGGGCCGGCGCCTGGCCCGCGCGGCGCGCCACGTGGTCTACGGCGAGGACCTGCCGCCGTCCGGGCCGGTGCCGGTGTCGGCGCGGCGCGAGGGCGATGCCGTCGTGGTCCGCTTTGCCGACGCCAGCGGCGGCCTGGTCGCCTACGGCGCCGAGGGCCCGGTCGGCTTCGAGCTGTGCGGCGCGGCGCCGGACAGCTGCCGCTACGCCGAAGCCCGGATCCGCGGCGACAGCGTCGTGCTGCGCGCGCCCGTGGCCGGTGCCACGCGCGTGCGCCACGGCTGGGCCGACAGCCCGGTCGTGACCCTGTTCGATGGCGCCGGCCTGCCGGCCGGCCCCTTCGAACTGCCCGTCGAGTGACGCCGCACCCCCGCCTCCCCACCAGACCCGTCCCATGAGCACCCAAGCCGCCACCGAAACCACCCCCCACGGCTCGCGCAACGACCGCGAGATCGTCGACGCCAGGGTCATCGTCACCTGCCCCGGGCGCAACTTCGTCACCCTGAAGATCACCACCCGCAGCGGCGTGTACGGCCTGGGCGACGCCACGCTCAACGGACGCGAACTGGCGGTGGCCTCGTACCTGACCGACCACGTGGTGCCCAACCTCATCGGTCGCGACGCCGGGCGCATCGAGGACATCTTCCAGTTCCTGTACCGCGGCGCGTACTGGCGGCGCGGGCCGGTGACGATGAGCGCCATCGCCGCGGTGGACGTGGCGCTGTGGGACATCCTCGGCAAGATGGCCGGCCTGCCTATCTACCAGTTGCTCGGCGGCCGCTCGCGCGAGGGCGCGCTGGTGTACGGCCACGCCAACGGCCGCGACATCGCCGAGGCCTCCGACGCGGTCGGCCGCTTCATCGAGCAGGGCTTCATCGCCGTGCGCGCGCAGTGCGGCGTGCCGGGCGTGAAGAAGGCCTACGGCATTTCCACCGGCAAGGCCTACGAGCCGGCCGAGAGCGAACTGCCGGCCGAGACCGTGTGGAACACGCCGAAATACCTGGACGTGGTGCCGAAGCTGTTCGAACGGCTGCGCAAGGACCACGGCAACGACGTCGAACTGCTGCACGACGTGCACCACCGCCTCACGCCGATCGAGGCCGCGCGCCTGGCCAGGAGCCTGGAGCCCTACCGCCTGTTCTGGCTGGAGGACGCCACCCCGGCCGAGAACCAGAAGTCGTTCGAGCTGATCCGCAAGCACTCGGTCACCCCGCTCGCGGTCGGCGAGATCTTCAACTCGATCTGGGACTGCAAGCACCTGATCGAGAACCAGCTGATCGACTACATCCGCACCACCATCGTCCATGGCGGCGGCATCACCCACGTGCGCCGGATCGCCGACTTCGCCGCCCTGCACCAGGTGCGCACCGGCTTCCACGGCGCCACCGACCTGTCGCCGGTGACCATGGGCGCGGCGCTGCACTTCGACACCTGGGTGCCGAACTTCGGCATCCAGGAGTGGATGTTCCACAACGAGGAGACCGACGCGGTCTTCCCCCACGACTACGCGTTCCGCGCCGGCCGCCTGCACGTGGGCGACACCCCCGGCCACGGCGTGGACATCGACGAGAAGCTGGCGGCGAAGTATCCGTACTCGCCCAAGCAGCTGCCGATCGCGCGGCTGGAAGACGGCTCGATGTGGGACTGGTAAGCCGAACGCACTGAACAGGGAGCATCGATGAGCAAGCGCAGCGTCCGCCGCCCCCGTCGCGGTACTTCCTTCCGCCTGATCGCCGCCGGCGTGGCCGCGCTGGCGCTCTGCGCCTGCGGCGGCGGGCCGGCCGCGCAGGATGCCGCGGCCGCGGCCGCCGACGTGGCCCCGGTGCATTTCGACTGGTTCGAGTACACCGGCCGCGACGCCGCGTTCGAGGCCCCGTTGCCGGAAGGCCACTTCCGCAATCCGGTGCTGGCCGGCTTCCATTCCGATCCCAGCATCACCGCGGCCAACGGCAAGTTCTACCTGGTGGCCTCGACCTTCGCCTTCTTCCCCGGCATCCCGGTGTTCGAGAGCGAGGACCTGGTGCACTGGAAGCAGGTGGGCAGCGCCATCCACCGCCCCGGCCAGCTCGACTTCGACGGCCTGGGCATGTCGCGCGGCGTGTTCGCGCCGACGATCGAGTACCACGACGGCACCTTCTACGTGGTCAACACCTCGGTCGACGCCGGCGGCAACTTCTTCGTCACCGCCAAGGACCCGGCCGGTCCGTGGTCCGATCCGGTCTGGCTGCCGACCATCGGCGGCATTGATCCGTCGCTGTTCTTCGACGACGACGGCAAGGTCTACATCCTCAACAACGACGAACCGGCGGTGCCGGTACGCTACGACGGCCACCGCGCGATCTGGCTGCAGGAGATCGACATCGCCAGCGGCAAGCCGTTCGGCCCGCGCAAGGTGCTGATCGACGGCGGGGTGAAGCCGGAAGAGAACCCGATCTGGATCGAAGGCCCGCACATCTACAAGGTGGATGGCTGGTACTACCTCAGCAATGCCGAAGGCGGCACCGGCCCGCAGCACTCGCAGGTGGTGTTGCGCAGCCGCGATGTCTGGGGCCCGTACGAGCCTTATGCCCGCAACCCGATCCTGACCCAGCGCGACCTCGACCCGAAGCGCGAACTGCCCATCACCAACGCCGGCCACGCCGACCTGGTGCAGGGCCCCGACGGCAGCTGGTGGGCGACCTTCCTGGCCAGCCGCAACTACGGCGTGGACCACTACAACACCGGACGCGAGGCCTTCCTGCTGCCGGTGACCTGGAAGGACGGCTGGCCGGTGATCCTGCCGCCGGGCGAGAAGATCCCGTACGTGCTGCCGGGCCCGTCCTTCATGAGGAAGCCGGCCGACCAGGCGCCGATGACCGGCAACTTCACCTGGCGCGACGAGTTCGACACGGTCGGGCTGGGCAAGGGCTGGATGACCCCGCGCGTGCCGAAGACGCCGTGGTACGACGGCAGTTCGCGCCCCGGCTGGCTGGCGATCCGGCCGCTGCCGGAGCGCCTGGACGCGAAGACCAACATGGCCTTCTACGCGCGCCGCCAGCAGCACCTCGTCTTCGAGGCCAGCACCGCGATGGAGCTGCCGGCGCCGGGCGTGGCCGCCGGCCTGGCCGCGTTCCAGGGCGACGACCACTGGTACTTCCTGGGCGTGCGCCGTGGCGGCGGCGAGGGCGTGGAAGTGTTCCTGGAGAAGAAGGCCGGTGACGGCGAGGTCGAGGTCGTGGCCAGCCAGCCGGCGACCGGGGTCGAGCGGCTGACCCTGCACATCAAGGGCGACGAGGGCGCCTACGGCTTCGGCTTCGATGCCGGCAACGGCCAGGGCGTGAGGTGGCTGGTGGAGGATGCCGATGGCACCATCCTCAGCACCGACGTGGCCGGCGGCTTCATCGGTGCCACCCTCGGCCCGCACGCACGCATCGAAGCCGCGCGCTGAGGCGCCCACCCGCATCATCATTTCCGAACGAGAGAGGAGCCTGTCATGGACGCCGATACCGGAACCGCCTGCCACGTCTCCGCCAGCGCCCGGGCACGGGGCCGCCTGCGCCGGCGCACGTTCGCCCGCGGCTGCGCGCTGGCCGTGCTGCTCGCGCTGCCCGGCATCCAGGCTCAGGCCGACGACGCGCGGCCGTGGCTGGACACCTCGGCGAGCTTCGAGGCGCGCGCGGCCGAGCTCGTCTCGCGGATGACGCTGGAGGAAAAGATCGCGCAGATGCAGAACGCCGCGCCGGCGATCGAGCGGCTCGGCGTGCCCGCCTACGACTGGTGGAACGAGGCGCTGCACGGCGTGGCGCGCGCCGGCGGTGCGACGGTGTTCCCGCAGGCCATCGGCCTGGCCGCGACCTTCGACGTGCCGCTGATGGACGAGATCTCGCGCGTGATCAGCGACGAAGCGCGCGCCAAGCACCACGAGTTCGCGCGCAACGGCCAGCACGAGCGCTACCAGGGCCTGACCTTCTGGTCGCCGAACATCAACATCTTCCGCGACCCCCGCTGGGGCCGCGGCCAGGAGACCTACGGCGAAGATCCGTACCTGACCGCGCGCATGGGCGTGAGCTTCGTGCGCGGCCTGCAGGGCGACGACCCGGCCGGCAACCCGCTGGCCCCGACCTACCGCAAGCTCGATGCCACCGCCAAGCACTTCGCCGTGCACAGCGGCCCGGAAGCCGACCGCCACCATTTCGAAGTGCACCCGAGCCGGCGCGACCTGTACGAGACCTACCTGCCGGCGTTCGAGGCGCTGGTGAAGGAGGGCAAGGTCGCCGCGGTGATGGGCGCGTACAACCGCGTCTACGGCGAATCGGCCAGCGCCAGCCAGTTCCTGCTGCGCGACGTGCTGCGCCGCGACTGGGGCTTCAAGGGCTACGTGGTCTCGGACTGCTGGGCCATCGTCGACATCTGGAAGACGCACAAGATCGTCGCCACGCGCGAAGAGGCGGCCGCGCTGGCGGTGAAGAACGGCACCGAGCTGGAGTGCGGGGAGGAATATTCCACCCTGCCCAACGCGGTGAAGCAGGGCCTGATTTCCGAGGCCGAGATCGACGACGCGCTGACCCGGCTGTTCGCCTCGCGCATGCGCCTGGGCATGTTCGACCCGCCGGAGCGGGTGCGCTGGGCGCAGGTCCCGTATTCGGTCAACCAGGCGCCGCCGCACGACGCGCTGGCGCGCAAGGCCGCGCAGAAGTCGATCGTGCTGCTGAAGAACGACGGCATCCTGCCGCTGTCCAAGGACATCAAGCGCATCGCCGTGATCGGCCCCACCGCCGACGACACCATGTCGCTGCTGGGCAACTACTACGGCACGCCGGCCGATCCGGTCACCGTGCTGCGCGGCATCCGCGAAGCGCTGCCGCAGGCCGAGGTGCTGTACGCGCGCGGCGCGGACCTGGTCGAGGGCCGCGAGGACCCGGCCGCGGCGCCGCTGATCGAACCGCAGTACCTGCGCCCGGCGCCGGGTTCCAGCGAGCGCGGCCTGCGCGGCGAATACTTCCGCAACCGCGACCTGTCCGGCACGCCGGCACTGGTGCGCGTGGATGCGCAGGTCGGCTTCCGCTGGGACCGCGGCTCGCCCACCGACAACCTGATGGCGCGCGGCGAGGTCGGCCCGCGCGAGGCCATTCCCAGCGACGAGTTCAGCATCCGCTGGAGCGGCCAGCTGCTGCCGCCGGCGAGCGGCAGCTACCGCATCGAGGCCGCGGCCAACGACGGCTTCCGCCTGTACATCGACGGCAAGCGCGTGCTCGACCGTTGGGAGCCCAGCGAGCGCCTGCGCGCGGACAGCGTCAGCCTGCAGCTCGAAGGCGGCCGCGCCTACGACATCCGCCTGGAGATGTACGAGGCCGACCGCGATGCCGCGGTGCGCCTGGCCTGGGAACGCCCCGGCGCCAAGCCCCCGTTCGAGGCCGCGCTCGATGCCGCGCGCCAGGCCGAGGTCGTGGTGTTCGTCGGCGGCCTGACCGGCGATGTCGAAGGCGAGGAGATGACGGTCAACTACCCGGGCTTCGCCGGCGGCGACCGCACCGACATCCGCCTGCCGGCCACGCAGCAGAAGCTGCTCGAAGCCCTGCACGCGACCGGCAAGCCGGTGGTGCTGGTGCTGACCACCGGTTCGGCGCTGGCGGTGGACTGGGCCAAGCAGAACCTGCCCGCGATCCTGGTGGCGTGGTATCCGGGCCAGCGCGGCGGCAACGCGGTGGCCGACGTGCTGTTTGGCGACGCCAATCCCGCCGGGCGCCTGCCGGTCACCTTCTACAAGGCCGATGAAAAGCTGCCCGCGTTCGACGACTACGCGATGCGCGGCCGCACCTATCGCTACTTCGGCGGCGAGCCGCTGTATCCGTTCGGGCACGGGCTGTCGTACACCCGCTTCGGCTACTCCGGGCTGCGGCTGGACCGCGAGCGGGCGGGCGCGCAGGACGCGGTGCGGGTCTCGGTCACGGTGAAGAATGAAGGCACGCGCGCCGGCGACGAGGTGGTGCAGCTGTACCTGGCCCCGCTCGAGCCGCGGCGCGAGCGCGCGCGCAAGGAGCTGCGCGGTTTCCAGCGCGTGCATCTGCAGCCGGGCGAGGCGCGCGAGTTGACCTTCGAGCTGGCGCCGGCGAACGACCTGCGCGTCTACGACGAGGCGGCCGGCCGCTACACCGTCGATCCGGGTCGCTACGAAGTCCAGGTCGGCGCATCCAGCGCCGACATCCGCGCGTCGCGGCGCTTCACCGTCGGCCGCTAGCGCGGTCGCGGCGGGCGGCGGCACGCTCCTGGCGCCTGCCCGGCCTTCTCCCGTGGGGGAGGGGCCGGCGGCGCGCCGGCGCCCGCTTTCTCCTCTTCGTTTCCGGTACTCCGCGTGTCTTCCTCTCCCGACTCCACCCGCCTGTCCCGCCACGTCCTGCCGTCGCTGCCCGCCGCCGTCGCGCGCCCGGCCTACGACCGCGACGCCACCCGCATCGGCGTCGTCCACTTCGGGCCCGGCGCCTTCCATCGCGCGCACCAGGCCGTGTACCTGGACGACCTGCTCGCCGCCGAGCCCGACTGGGCCATCAGCGCGGTGTCGCTGCACAGCCCGGGCGTGCGCGACGCGCTGCAGCCGCAGGACGGCCTCTACACCCTGGCCCTGCTGGGCGAGCGGCCGCAGCTGCGCGTGATCGGCGCGATCCGCGAGCTGCTGTGCGCGCCGCAACAGCAGGCGCAGGTGCTGGCGCGGCTGGCCGACCCGGCGGTGCGCCTGGTCACCCTGACCATCACCGAGAAGGGCTACTGCCTGGCCGGCGACGGCCTGGATCCGGCGCACCCGGACATCGTCCACGACCTGGCCTCGCCGGAGGCGCCGCGCAGCGCCATCGGCTACCTGGTCGCCGGCCTGCGCGCGCGCCGCGCGCGCGGGCTGAAGCCCTACACCGTGCTTAGCTGCGACAACCTGGCCGACAACGGCGGCCGGCTGCGCCGTGCGGTGCTGGACTACGCGCAGCGCGTGGACCCCGCGCTGGCGGCCTGGATCGCGGCCGAGGGCGCGTTCCCGCGCTCGATGGTGGACAGCATCACCCCGGCCACCGACGAGGCCCTGCGCGGGCGCGTGGCCGCCGCGCTCGGCGTCGCCGACGCCTGGCCGATCCAGCGCGAGGCCTACACGCAGTGGGTCATCGAGGACCGCTTCTGCGACGGGCGCCCGGCGTTCGAGCGCGCCGGCGCGACCCTGAGCGACGACATCGCCGGCTACGACCGCGCCAAGCTGCGCCTGCTCAACGCGCCGCACTCCACCCTGGCCTACCTGGGTTCGCTGATGCGGCTGGAAACCGTGGCCGATGCCATGCGCGAGCCGGCGCTGGCCGGTTTCGTCGAGCGGCTGATGCGCCAGGACATCGTGCCCTCGCTGCAGTTGCCGCGCGGCTTCGATCCGGATGCCTATGTCGGCGCCATCCTGGCGCGTTTCCGCAACCCGGCCATCCGCCACCTGCTGGCGCAGATCGCCTGGGACGGCTCGCAGAAGCTGCCGGTGCGCCTGCTGGGCACCATCGCCGACGCGCTCGCCGCCGGCCGTCCCATCGACCGCCTGTGCCTGCCGGTGGCCGGCTGGATGCACTTCGTCCGCCGCCAGGCACGCGAAGGCGTGGCCCTGGTCGATCCCCTCGCCGACACACTGGTGCGGATCGGCCAGGCCGCCACCGGCGAGCCCGGCCACGACGTGGATGCGTTCCTGCGGCTGGAGTCGGTGTTCGCCCCGCTCGCGGCCGAGGCGCGCTTCGCCGACGCCCTGCGCCGGGCCTATGCCGGCCTCGGCGACGGCGGCCCGGCGGCGGTCGCCCGCGCGCTATCGTAGGCGTGCCGGCCGCGGGCGCAGCGCCCCGGCAGGACCCGCCTCGCCAACCACGCACGCCATGCCGGACCCGCTTACCGCCCCGCCGGACGACATCCGGCGCCAGTTGCACGCGCTGGCCGACCCGGCGGTCGCCGCCGGCATGCAGCGCTTCTTCAAGACCGGGCCCGGCGAGTACGGGGAGGGCGACCGCTTCCTCGGCATCCGCGTGCCGGCGTTGCGTCGGCTCGCACGCGCGCACCGGGCGCTGCCACTGGACGCGGTGCTGGAGCTGCTGCGCTCGGAGTGGCACGAGGCGCGGCTGCTCGCGCTGCTGGTGCTGGTGGAGCAGCACCGGCGCGGCGACGGGCGGGCGCGCGCGGCGATCCACCGCGCGTACCTGGCCCATGCGCGCCACGTCGACAACTGGGACCTGGTGGACGCCTCGGCCGTGGACCTCGTCGGCCCGCACGTGGACCCGGGCGACCCGGTCCTGCTGGTGCGCCTGGCCGGCTCGGGCTCGGTGTGGGAGCGCAGGATCGCGGTCATCGCCACCTTCCACTGGATCCGCCGGGGCGAGTTCGGCCCCGCCCTGCGCATCGCCGAGCAGCTGCTGCACGATCCGCACGACCTGATCCACAAGGCCGTGGGCTGGATGCTGCGCGAGGTCGGCAACCGCGACCGCACGCGCGAGGAGGCCTTCCTCGCCAGCCGCTACCACGGCATGCCGCGGACCATGCTGCGCTATGCCGTGGAGCGCTTCCCCGAGGCGCGGCGCAGGCAGTACCTGGAGGGTCGGGCCTGATCCGCCGGCGCGCGCCGCGCTCCGTGCGGCCACGCTAGACTGGCCGTCCCGGGCCGCCGCCGCGCATCGGCCCACTGCCGGAACGCCCGCATGCGGACCCGCCCCAGCCTCTGGATCCTCCTTGCCGCGTGCGCGTGGGCGCCGGTCCACGCCGCCGCTCCGGCGCCGCTGCCGGACATCGACGCCTCGTGGAACGCGCTGCGCCTGGCCGCCGACGTGCGCGCCCTGGACCGGCTGCTGGCCGACGACTGGGTGCTCACCCATTCCGATGGCCGCGTCCAGCGCAAGGCCGAATACCTGGACGAGCTGGCCAGCCGTTCGCGGACCAACCAGGCCATCGCCAACGAGGACGTCGCGGTGCGGACCTACGGCGACACCGCGGTGGTCACCGGCACCAGCGTCCAGTCCGGAGTCAGTGCCGGCAAGCCGTGGAGCGGGCGGTTCCGCTTCACCCGCGTCTGGGTGCAGCGCGACGGCCGGTGGACCATGGTCGCCTCGCACTCCTCGCGCATCGCCGCGGGCGACTAGCCGGCGCCACGGGCGCGCCCGGCCGGGCGGCGCGCCACGCGTGTGGGCCATGCCGTGCGGCCGGGGCCTCAAGACAATGGCGCGGCCGGTCCGGCCCGCCCCCGCGACTGCGGGCCTGCTTGGCCGCCGCCGAGCGTCCGGGCTGCGCACGGGAAGCGTCCTTCAGCCGTGCCATCGAGCGCATCACGAGCGTGGCGTCCGGCGCCCGGCGCGCTCGCCGATGCCCCGGCCGGCGCGCGGGTCAGTCCAGTTCGTAGCGTTCCAGCGGCGTGAGCGCCGGGCCGTCGAGCACGTGTCCCTCGGCATCGAAGCGGCTGCCGTGGCAGGGGCAGTCCCAGCTGCGCTCGTTGGCGTTCCACTGCACGATGCACTTCAGGTGCGGGCACACCGGCGAGAGCACGCTCAGCGCGCCCGCGTCGGTGCGGTGCACGGCGTACTTGCGCCCGTCCACCTCCACCAGGCGGCCCTCGCCGGGCGGCACGTCGGCGAAGCGCGCGGCCTCGCCGTCCCTGAGCCGGTCGGCCACCAGGTGGCGGACGACCGCGGCGTTCTCGCGGCCCCAGGTGGGCGCCGACTTCAGCGGGGTGAAGCGGCGCGGCGTGAGCAGGCGCGCCGCCTCGCTCTCCTCCCCGAGTATCCCGTCGGCGATCAGCCGCGCGGCCACCGCGCCCCAGGTGAGGCCGTCGGCGGCGAAGCCGGTGGCGATCCACACGTTGCCGTGCGCGCTGGGGCCGATGTAGGGCAGCCCGTCCGCAGGCTGGAACTGCTGCGCCGACCAGCCGAACGCCGGTGCCTGCACGCCCAAGCGCGGCGCGGCGTAGTCCAGCAGCCGCTGCCGGTAACGCACGCCGGGCTCGGCCTCGCCGGTCTTGTGCTTTTCGCCCACCACCACCAGCCAGTCCCGGCCGTCCCGGGCGTAGTGGCGCAGCGACCGGCCCGCGTCGCGGACCCAGTGGATGCCGGGTGGCAGCGGCCGGTCCGTGGGCGCGGCGATGCCGTACTCGCGGTGCACCTCCATCTCCGCCTGCACCAGGTTGAAGCCCAGCGGCGTGTGCGTGGCCAGCACGATGTGGCGGGCCGCGACCCGGCCCTGCGGCGTCTCCACCGAACCGGGGCTGGCGTCGAGGCCGGTGACCGGGCTGTCCTCGTGCACCGCCGCGCGCGTTGCCAGCGCCTCGGCCAGGCCGCGCACGAACAGGTAGGGATTGAACTGCGCCTGCCCTGCGACGACCAGCCCGCGCGCGACCGGGAACGGCAGCGGCGG
>DASRYN010000233.1:0-2854 GCA_035687185.1 Pseudoxanthomonas sp.
GCTGCCCCCCCGGCGGCGGCCGCGTGCGGGCGTGCGACGGACGCGGCCGCCGCGGCGACGGAACCGCCGCCGGCGCGGACGGAATGCGCCGGCCTCAGCCGGCCAGCAGCCGCGCCACGGCCTGGCGGTAGCGCCCGGCGATGGCCTCGCGGTCGCGGTGGCGGCCGTCGGCGACCACCCGCTGCCCGCCGACACGCACCTCGCGCACCAGATTGCGATTGCCGGCGAACAGCCAGCGGTCGGCCACGTCCTCGGGCCGCGCGCCGGCGAAGGCCGGGGCCGAGGGATCGAGCACGATCCAGTCGGCGGCCATGCCCGGGGCCAGCGCGCCCACCGGCTGCCCCGTCGCGTCCATCCCGCTGGCGAGGGCGCCGCGCAGCAGGGTCTCGCCCACGCTGGGCGAATCGGCGCGCGTGGCGATGTTGCGGCGGCGCGCGTGCAGGCGCTGGCCGTACTCCAGCCAGCGCAGTTCCTCCACCGGCGAGACCGACACGTGCGAGTCCGAGCCGATGCCCCAGGCGCCGCCCGCGTCCAGGTACTCGCGCAGCGGGAACAGGCCGTCGCCGAGGTTGGCCTCGGTGGTCGGGCACAGCGCCACGGTGGCGCCGCTGCGCGCGATGGCCGCGGTCTCGCCCGCGGTCAGGTGGGTGGCGTGGACCAGGGTCCAGCGCGCGTCCACCGGCGCGTGGTCCAGCAGCCATTCCACCGGGCGGGCGTTGCGCACCGCCAGGCAGTCCTGCACTTCGCCGATCTGCTCGGCGATGTGGATGTGCAGCGGCAGGTCGGCCGGCAGGGCGGCCAGCGCCGCATCCAGCGCCTCCGGCGGTACCGCGCGCAGGCTGTGGAAGGCCACGCCGATGCGCAGCCGGTCGTCCTCGGCCGCGCGCAGGGTCTCCACCAGGCGCAGGAACGCGTCCAGGTCGTGGCCGAAGCGCCGCTGCCGCTCGGACAGCGGGCGCCGGTCGAAGCCGCCGGTCATGTACAGCACCGGCAGCAGGGTCAGGCGGATGCCGGCCTCGCGCGCGGCCGCGACCAGCGCCTGCGACATCGCCGCCGGCTCGGCGTAGGGGCGCCCGTCCGGCGCGTGGTGCAGGTAATGGAACTCGCAGACGGTCGTATAGCCGGCCTCGAGCATCTCGGCGTACAGCTGCGCGGCCACCGCGTGCAGGCTGTCGGGGTCGAAGCGCGCGGCCACCCGGTACATGGTTTCGCGCCAGGTCCAGAAGGAATCGTGCGCGTGCGTCTGGCGCTCGGCCAGGCCAGCCATCGCCCGCTGGAAGGCGTGCGAGTGCAGGTTCGGCACGCCCGGCAGCGCCCAGCCGCCGCCCCAGGTCGGCTCGGCGGCCACCTGGCGGGCGATGCGGCCGGCCTCGACCACCAGCCCCATGTCGGGCTGCCAGCCGTCCGGGGTCCACAGCAGGGAGACGTCGCACATCGGGTCCATGGCCGCATTCTCGCGCGAACCGTGACCGCCTGGCGACGCGCCGGCGCACCGGCCGTCGGCGCGCACGGCGGCACGTAGAATGCGCGCATGGATACCGGACACGCCCCCTGGGACGGCCTGCTGCTCCACGCGCGCCTGGCCACGCTCGCGGACGAGGCCGGCTACGGCATCGTGGAGGACGCGGCGCTGGGCTGGCGCGACGGCCGCCTGTGCTTCGCCGGACCGCGCGCGTCGCTGCCCGGCGAACCGGCGCGGCTGGCGCGCGAGGTCCTCGACGCCGGCGGCCGCTGGGTGACCCCCGGGCTGGTCGACTGCCACACCCACCTGGTGTTCGGCGGCGAGCGCGCCGGCGAGTTCGAACAGCGCCTGCAGGGCGCCAGCTACGAGGAGATCGCGCGCGCCGGCGGCGGCATCGTCTCCACCGTGCGCGCCACCCGCGCCGCCGATGCGGACGCGCTGCTCGCGCAGTCGCTGCCGCGCGCGCGCGCGCTGCTGGCCGACGGCGTGACCACGGTGGAGATCAAGTCCGGCTACGGCCTGGAGCTGGAGGCCGAGCGGCGCATGCTGCAGGTCGCCCGGCGCATCGGCCGCGAGCTGGGATTGCAGGTGCGCACCACCTACCTGGGCGCGCACGCGCTGCCGCCGGAATATGCCGGCCGTGCCGACGCCTACGTGGACGCCGTCTGCCGGTGGCTGCCGCAGCTGCATGCCGAGGGGCTGGTGGACGCCGTGGACGCGTTCTGCGAGCGCATCGGCTTCGACGCGGCGCAGACCCGCCGCGTGTTCGAAGCCGCGCGCGCGCTGGGCCTGCCGGTGAAGCTGCACGCCGACCAGCTCAGCGACGGCGGCGGTGCGGCGCTGGCGGCCGGTTTCGCCGGCCTGTCGGCCGACCACGTGGAATACACCTCCGAAGCCGGCGTGGCGGCGATGGCCGCGGCGGGCACGGTCGCGGTGCTGCTGCCGGGCGCCTTCCACGTCCTGCGCGAGACGCGGCTGCCGCCGCTGGAGGCTTTCCGCGCCCACGGCGTGCCCATGGCGGTGGCAACCGACTGCAACCCCGGCACCTCGCCGCTGCTGTCGCTGCGCCTGGCCATGGCGCTGGCCTGCACCCATTTCCGCCTCACCCCGGAGGAAGCGCTGCGCGGGGCCACGGTCAACGCCGCGCGCGCGCTGGGCCTGGACGACCGCGGGCGCCTGGTGCCGGGCCTGCGCGCCGACTTCGTGCTGTGGGACATCCGGCGCCCCGCCGAACTGGCCTACTGGCTGGGCGGCAACCTGGCCGCGGAGGTGCGCATCGGCGGCCACCGCGTGCACGCGGCCGGCTGAGCCACCGGGGCCGCGCGGGGCCCGAAACGCGGAACGCGGCGCCAGGCGCCGCGTTCCGTGGGGTACTGCACCGGCGGCGGGATC
>DASRYN010000234.1:0-10107 GCA_035687185.1 Pseudoxanthomonas sp.
GCGCGCCGCCGGCCTCGGCCGCGCCGCCCAGCGTCAGCGCGGTGCCGGAGGGGGCGTCCTTCTTGTGCACGTGGTGCGACTCGACGATGTCGCAGTCCCATCCCGGGAGGGCGCGCGCGGCGCGCTCGACGAGCGCGTGGAGCACCGCCACGCCGACGCTGAAGTTCGAGGCCCACAGCACCGGGATGGCCGCCGCCGCCGCGTCGAGCACATCGCGCTGCGCCTGCGACAGCCCCGTGGTGCCCGAGACCAGCGCGCGCCCGCGCGCGCGGCACAGCGCCAGCACCGGGTCGAACCCCTCCGGCAGGCTGAAGTCGATGGCCGCGTCGAACTCCGGCACGCCGGGCAGCTCGGCGGCGGCGAAGTACGGCACGCCGTCGACCACGCGCTGGGCCGGCGCGCGACGGGTCACCGCGGCGGCCACCCGCCAGCGCTCGGGCGCGGCGGCGGCCAGGCGCAGCAGGGCCTGGCCCATGCGGCCGGAGGCGCCGTGGATGAGGAGTCGCAGGGGCGTGGACATAGGCCGCGCAGGCTAGCCGGCCACGCCGCGCGGCGGCAAGCGATGGTTGCCGCCGCCACCTTCGCCGCGGCGCGCGTTCACCAGACCAGGTCGTCCGGCACCTGGTAGCGCGGGTCGGCGTACGGGTCTTCGCCGGCCGGCGCGTCCGGGTCCACCTTCAGCGCGACGGCGGCCGGGAACACCGATTCGGCCTCGGCCAGCACCGCCGCCCCGACCAGCAGGTAGCGGCCGTTGAGCTGGACCACGCCCAGCTCGCCGGCGTTGAGCGCCCTGAGCTGGTCCGGGTTCACGTAGATGCGCTTGATCTTGCCGCCGTACTCGAAATGGCGGGCGATCTCCGCGGCGGGGTCGTTGAGCGCCTTGCCCTGCAGCAGCGCCTCCAGCCGGGCGCGCGCCTCCCGGCGCAGCCGGGCCTCCTCCTGCTTGCGGCGCTCGGCCTCGATCCGCTCCTGCTTCTCCTGCTGGGCGCGCAGGGCCCAGGCCTTGCCCAGGTCCATCTCGCCATCGTCGCGTCGCGACCCGCCGGGACGGCCGCCCTTCCCGCCCGCGCCCGGCTTCTGCCGCTGCCCGCTGGCCTTGCCCGCGCCGGCACGGTCGGGGCCGCCCTTGCCGGCCCGGTGGCCCTTGTCGCCGCCGGGGCGGTTGCCGCCCGGCTTGCGCTCGGGAGCGGGGGCGGGCTTGAAGCCCAGGCTGAGCAGCTGGTCGCGGAGGCTGTCGGTCATCGTGGATCGGGATCGATGGGTGCGGCCGCGCGCGGCCGGACAGGGGAACGTCGGACGTCAGTAGTGCGGCGGCGGCGGTTCGCTGGCGGGGTCGGCGTACAGCGCGCCGCGCAGGCCGCGCAGGTCGGCGAGCACCGCCTGCAGCAGCTCGTCGCTGCGCGCGCGCTCCAGGCGCGCGTCGGCCAGCGCCTGGCTCAGCTCGGCCAAGGCCTGCTCCTGGAACGCGAGCCGCGTCTCCAGCTCCACCAGGCGCTGCTCCAGGCCGCCCTCGTCCATGCCGGTCACCATCGCCGCTTCCTCAGGGCACGCGGACGGAACGGCCACGGCCGATGCCGTAGTAGGCCAGGCCCGCGGCCTCGACCTCCTCCGGCTCGTACAGGTTGCGCCCGTCGAACACCACCGCGTCGCCCAGGGCGGCGTGCAGGCGGGCGAAATCCGGGCTGCGGAACTCCTTCCACTCGGTGACCACCGCCAGCGCGTCGGCCCCCTCCAGCGCGGCCTGCGCCGTCGGGCACAACACCAGGTCCGGGCGCTCGCCGAAGATCCGGCGCGCCTCGTCCATGGCCTCGGGGTCGTACGCGCGGACGCTGGCACCGGCCTCCCACAACTGGGCCAGCAGGCGGCGGCTGGACGCCTCGCGCATGTCGTCGGTGTTGGGCTTGAAGGACAGGCCCCACACGGCGAACACCTTGCCGCGCACGCCCTCGTCCTCGCCGCGGTCGTAATGGCGCTGGACCAGCTCGAACAGGTGGCCCTTCTGGCGGTCGTTGACCGCCTCCACCGCGTCCAGGAGCTGGGCCACGTAGCCGTGCTGCTGCGCGGTGCGCGCCAGCGCCTGCACGTCCTTGGGGAAGCACGAGCCGCCATAGCCCGCGCCGGGGTAGATGAAGTGCCAGCCGATGCGCGGGTCCGAGCCGATGCCCTTGCGCACCATCTCCACGTCCGCGCCCACGCGCTCGGCGATGTTGGCGATCTCGTTCATGAAGCTGATCTTGGTGGCCAGCATCGCGTTGGCCGCGTACTTGGTCAGCTCGGCCGAGCGCACGTCCATGACCACGAAACGGTCGTGGTTGCGGTTGAACGGCGCGTACAGCCGGCGCATGCGCGCCACCGCCTCCGGGTTGTCGGCGCCGATCACGATGCGGTCCGGGCGCATGCAGTCGGCCACCGCGTCGCCTTCCTTCAGGAATTCCGGATTGGAGACGACGTCGAACCGCACCTGCACGCCGCGCGCGTCCAGCTCGGCGGCGATGGCTTCCCGCACCCGGTCGGCGGTGCCGACCGGCACGGTGGACTTGTCCACCACCACGGTCGGCCGCTCGATGTGGCGGCCGATGGTGCGCGCCACCGCCAGCACGTACTGCAGGTCGGCGCTGCCGTCCTCGTCCGGCGGCGTGCCCACGGCGATGAACACCAGGTCGCCGTGTGCGATGGCCTGCGCCGCGTCGGTGGTGAAGCGCAGGCGGCCGGCGGCATGGTTGGCCCTCACCATCGGCTCCAGGCCCGGCTCGTAGATCGGGACGACGCCGTTGTTCAGGCCCTCGACCTTGGCCGCGTCCACGTCCACGCACACCACGTCGTGGCCCACCTCGGCCAGGCAGGTGCCCGTGACCAGGCCGACGTAGCCGGTGCCGAAGATGGCGACGCGCATGTGTCCTCCGCCGTGCCGCGCCGGGTTACTGGGCGATGCCCAGCAGCTCGACGTCGAAGGTCAGGGCCGCGTTCGGGCCGATCTTGCCGCCCGGCGCGCCGTTGGCGCCATAGGCCAGGTCGGAGGGGATCCAGAACCGGTACTTGGCGCCCACCGGCATCAGCGACACGCCCTCGGTCCAGCCGGCGATCACGCCATTGAGCGGGAACTCGACCGGCTGGCCGCGCGCGTAGGAACTGTCGAACACGGTGCCGTCCAGCAGCTTGCCCTCGTAGTTCACGCGCACGGTGTCGCTCGGCGACGGGCGCGGGCCGCTGCCCTCGCGCAGCACCATGTACTGCAGGCCCGAGGCGGTGGTGATCACGCCCTTCTGCTTGCGGTTCTCGGCCAGGAACGCCTCGCCGTCGGCGCGGTTCTTGTCGGCCACGGCCTGCTGCTTGCGGCCCATGTAGGCCTGCAGGGCGGCGGCGGCTTCCTGCTCGCTCAGCAGCGGCGTGCCCTGCGAGAAGGCGGTGCGCACGGCCTGGAACATGACCGCCAGGTCGATGTCGTCCTTCAGCGGCACCAGCGAGGGGCCGACGGCGCGGTCGCCCAGCATCAGGCCCACCTGTTCCTTCGACGGCGCCGGCGGCTCGGCGCCCGGCGCCATGCCCGGCACGCGCTCGCCGGAACGCGCCGCCAGCGCGGTGCGCAGCGCCGCGTCGGTCGCGCGGGCCTGCTCCTCCGACTGCAGCGGCTGCCCGCCGGCGAAGGCGTTGGCCACCGCGCGCTGCAGCGCGGCCAGGTCGATGTCCTGCGCGATCGGCTGGAACGAGCGGGCCACGTCCAGGCCGATGGCGTAGCTGACCTTGTCCTTCTCGGTGGCCAGCGCCGCCTTGTCCTGTGCCACAGCAACGCCTGCCATCATGCTCGCTCCCATCACCAGCGACGCCAGGGCGCCGCGCATGCGGTTGTTCATTCTCGGGGTTCCGTAGGTTGGATCGATCCGCCGGCGTCGATGCCGGCCACGCCGCATTGTCGCATGCGCGCGGCGTCCGCGGCTCAGCGCGGCCGCGGCGCGCGCAACTCGCGCTCGATGGCGGCCACCAGCGCCGGGTCGTCGGGCCGGACCTTGCTCGGCCACTGCCCCACCACGCGGCCGTCGCGCGCGACCAGATACTTGTGGAAATTCCAGCCCGGCTCGGTGCCGGTGGCCTGCGCCAGCCGCCGGTACAGCGGCGTGGCCTGCTCGCCGGTGACGCGCACCTTCTCGTACATGGGGAACTTCACCCCGTAGGTGAGCGTGCAGAACGCCTGGATCTCCTCCTCGCTGCCCGGCTCCTGCCCCTTGAAGTCGTTGGAGGGGAAACCGAGCACGGAGAAGCCGCGCGCGGCATAGCGCCGCTGCAGCGCTTCCAGCCCCTCGTACTGCGGGGTGTAGCCGCACTTGCTGGCGGTGTTGACCACCAGCAGCACTTGGCCGCGGTGGCGTTGCGCCAGGTTCACCGGCGCCTTCCCCGTCAGGGGCCGGCATTCCACGTCCAGCAGGCCCGGCGCGGCGGCCTGCGCCGGCACCCCGAGCGCCAGGAACACAAGTAGGATCAATGACTTGAAGCGCATCGCGGCGGTCTCCTGCTGGACGGCCCGGCCCAGGCCCTCGGTTTGGTGCACGGGGGGGTTGACTGCCTGTGTTTAGGTGTTATAGTTGAATACAACACCAGTCACCCAGAGCAGGACGCCCCATGAAACGCATCCCTTCCGCACGCCGGACCTGGTTCGTGGCGTTGGGCGTGGCCGTGGCGCTGGCCGCCCTGGCCCGCTGGCTGCCCGACCACGAGGGACGCCGTGGCGATTATGGACTTGCCGAGGCCGCCGCGGAGCGCGGCGCCACGGAACCGGGGCAGGCCGCGGAGCGGCCCGTGCGCCGGGTCCGCGCCTCGACGGCCATGCCCTATTTCTCCTTCGCGCAGTCACTGCGCCCACGGGGTTGACCCATGAGCGACATCCAATGGAGCGACGGCGCTCCGATCTATCGCCAACTCAAGGAACGCGTGATCGCCATGATGCTCGACGGCCTGCTCAAGCCCGGCGAAGCGCTGCCCTCCGTGCGCCAGGTGGCCGCCGAGTACCAGCTCAACCCGATCACCGTCTCGCGCGCCTACCAGGAGCTGGCGGACGAGGGCCTGGTCGAGAAGCGCCGCGGCCTGGGCATGTTCGTCACGGACGAGGCCGCGCAGAAGCTGCGCAGCAGCGAGCGCGACCGCTTCCTCAGCGAGGAGTGGCCGGCCGTGGCCGAGCGCATCCAGCGCCTGGGCCTGTCGATGGAAGAACTGCTGAGCTCCCTGGGGAAGAACCGATGAACGCGATCGCTCCCGACACCGTGGTGTCCGCCCGCGGCCTGCGCAAGGCCTACAAGAACAAGCTCGCGGTGGCGGGCGCCGATTTCGACATCGGCGCCGGGCGCATCGTCGGGCTGATCGGCCCCAACGGCGCCGGCAAGACCACCGCGCTGAAGGCCATCCTCGGCCTGACCCCGTTCGAGGGCCAGCTGAGCGTGCTGGGCATGGACCCGCGCACCCGCCGCGACGAGCTGATGAAGGACGTCTGCTTCATCGCCGACGTGGCCGTGCTGCCGCGCTGGATGCGGGTGCGCGAGGCCGTGGACTTCGTCGCCGGCGTGCACCCGCGCTTCGACCGCGGCCGCTGCGAGCGCTTCCTGGCCAGCACCCAGCTGCACCCGAAGCTGCGCGTGCGCGAGATGTCCAAGGGCATGATCGTGCAGCTGCACCTGGCGCTGGTGATGGCCATCGACGCCCGCCTGCTGGTGCTGGACGAGCCGACGCTCGGGCTGGACATCCTCTACCGCAAGCAGTTCTACCAGCGCCTGCTGGAGGACTACTTCGACGAGAACAAGACCATCCTGGTGACCACCCACCAGGTCGAGGAGATCGAGCACATCCTCACCGACGTGCTGTTCATCCGCGACGGGCGGATCGTGCTGTCGGCCGAGATGGAGCACCTGGCCGAGCGCTACAGCGAGGTGCTGGTCGGCGCCGACCGGGTGCAGGAGGCCCGCGCGCAGGGCCCGGTGGAGGAACGCGCCCTGCCCTTCGGCAAGACGGTGATGCTGTTCGACGGGCTGCCGCGCGAGCGCGCCGCCGCCCTCGGCGAGGTCCGCGCGCCCGGCCTGGCCGACCTGTTCGTGGCCCTGATGAAAGGAACCTACGCATGAACGCCACTTCCGCCCCCGGCCGCGGCCGGTTCGAGACCTTCGGCTGGCTGCTGCGCCGCGAATACTGGGAGAACCGCGGCGGCTTCCTCTGGGCCCCGGCCATCGCCGGTTCCATCGTCAGCGTCCTGTTCCTGCTGCTGGCCATCGTCGGCACCATCGCCGGCCGCCGCTCCGGCGACGGCTTCGTCTTCGACGGCCCGGCGGACGAAGCGCACGCCGTGCTCGGCTCGTTCGGCGACGGCACCATGCTGGCCGGCGTCGGGCTGGCCGGCGTGGTCCTGGCCTTCGTCGTGTTCTTCTATGCGCTGGGCTCGCTGTACGACGACCGCCGCGACCGCAGCCTGCTGTTCTGGAAGTCGCTGCCGGTGTCGGACACGCAGACCGTGCTGTCCAAGGCGGCGTGGGCGCTGTTGCTGGCGCCGCTGCTGGCCGCCGGCGTGGGCCTGCTGATCGGCCTGGCGCTGTGGGTCATCGCCGCGCTGACGCTCACCGTCAACGGCGGGCCCGCCACCTCGGCGGTGTTCACCCAGTCGCACCCGCTGCGCATCATCGGCGGCGTGCTGGCCTCGCTGCCGGTGTACGTGCTGTGGGCGCTGCCGGCGGTGGGCTGGCTGATGCTGTGCTCGGCCTGGGCGCGGTCCAAGCCGTTCCTGTGGGCGGTGCTGGTGCCGATCCTGGGCTGCGTGATCCTCAGCATGATGGACATCCTGCCCGGGCTGGAGATCCCGCACGACAAGGTCTGGTACACCGTGGTCTACCGCGGGCTGATGAGCGTGGTGCCCGGCACGTGGTTCGCGGTGCTGGGCGAGGACGCCGCGCACGCCACCGGGATCGACACGCCCCAGGAACTGGCCGGCGCCATCGATCCGACCACCAGCTGGCACATGTTCGCCACCGTCGACCTGTGGATCGGCGCGGTGGTGGGCGTGGCCTTCCTGTACGCCGCCATCCACCTGCGCCGCTGGCGCGACGAAGCCTGACCCGCATCCGCGAACGGAGCCCGACATGCGCTTCCTGCCGATCCTCCCGCTCCTGCTGCTCGCCCCCGGCCTGGCCCAGGCCGGCGAGCGCTGCGCCCACTCGGCCCCGCGCCAGCTGCAGCTGGACCTGGCTGGCGTGAAGACCCTGCGTCTGGAAACCGGCCCGCACACCGTGCGCGTGCAGGCCGCGCCGGGCGCCGCGCACGCGCTGCGCGGCCGCGCCTGCGCCTCCCGCGCGGACTGGCTGCCGGAGCTGACCGTCACCCAGGAAAAGCGCGACGGCACCCTGGTGGTGCGCGTCCGCCGCGAGAAGCAGTCGGCCCTCTCCGGCCTGCTGGGCGAGACCTATGCCTACCTGGACCTGGCAGGCACCGTGCCCGACCACGTGCTGGTGCAGCTGGTGGTCGGCTCGGGCGACGTCCACGCCAGCGGCGCCGCCGCGCTCAGCGCCGACGTGGGCTCCGGCGACGTGCACGTGCGCGGCGTGCGTGGCCCGGTCACCGCCAAGGTCGGCTCCGGCGACCTGGAGATCGACGGCGCCGGCTCGTTGAAGGTGCTGTCGATCGGCTCGGGCGACGTCCAGGCCCGGTCCATCGGCGGGGCGGTCGAGGTCGGCAGCATCGGCTCCGGCGATTTCGTCCTGCAGGGCGCACGCGGCGACGTGCGCATCGGCTCGATCGGTTCCGGCGATGCCGGGCTGGAGGACGTGGCCGGCGCCGCGGCCCTGGCCGTGGACGCCATCGGCAGCGGCGACGTGAGCCACCGCGGCGTGACCGGCCCGGTCGAGCTGCCGCGCAAGAACTGAACCTGAGGGAGCACCCGCATGAACACCACCCGCATCCACGCCCTGGCCCTGCCCCTGCTGCTGGCCTGCGCCATCCCGATGACCGCCTGCAGCCGCGACCAGGCCCCGGCCTCCACCCCCGCTGCCGACGCGGCGGACGAAGGCTTCATCGCCCGGACCACCCGCAAGGCGCTGGAGGAAGCGCGCAGGGAAATGGCGTCGGGGAACATCGCCGTCGGCGGCGAAGGCAGCGGCAGCATGAACATCAATGGCGTCGCGGTCGCCGGCAGCGACAGCCGCAGCGGCCACCTGCCCAAGGCCGAGATCAGCCCGGCCGGCGACCTGCTGATCGGCGGCAAGCCGGTGCCGGTGACCGAGGACCAGCGCCGGCTGCTGCTGGAGCACCGCGCCAACATCATGGCCATCGCCGAGGCGGGCATCGCCATCGGCATGGAAGGCGCCAAGCTCGGCACCCGCGCCGCCACCGAGGCCCTGGTCAGCGTGTTCAGCGGCAAGGCCGACGAGTTCGAGAAGCGCATGGAGGCCGAGGGCGCGAAGATCGAGGCCGAGGCCCGCAAGCTGTGCGACCGGCTGCCCGCGCTGCTGTCCTCGCAGCAGGCGCTGGCCGCGACCCTGCCGGCGTTCAAGCCCTACGCCACGATGGAGGCGTCCGACATCGAGGATTGCCGCGACGAGACGCGTGCGGCGGCGCAGGCCGTCGCCGACGCCGCGACCGGCCAGGCCGGCGCGGATTCGGATGCGAACGCCGACGCCGACGCCGGCAGCATGGACGCGGCGGCCGAGGCCGACGCCGCAGCGGCGCGCCGCTAGGCGGGGGGCTTCGGCTCACCCGGCCCGGCGCAGCGCGCCGGGCGTTCGCCGGACCTGCGCGGCAATGCCGCGCAAGCACCTGCTTCGGCTCATCCGGCCCGGCGCAGCGCGCCGGGCGTTCGCCGGACCTGCGCGGCAATGCCGCGCAAGCAGGTCCGGCTCACCCCCCTCCGCCGGGCTTGCCGTGGATGCCGCCGCGGGCCAGCACGGCCGGGTCCAGCAGCGGCGCCAGTTCCTGGCGCGACATGCCGGTGGCCTCCATCGCCACCTCCAGCACCGGTCGCCCCTCCCGGTAGGCGCGTTTGGCGATGGCCGCGCCCTGCTCGTAGCCGATCACCGGGTTGAGCGCGGTCACCAGGATCGGATTGCGTTCCAGCGCCTCCCGGACCCGCTCCTGCCGCACCTTGAGCCCGGCGATGGCCGAGTCGGCCAGCAGCCGCGACACCGCCGACAGCAGCTGGATCGAGTCCAGTAGGTTGGCCGCGATCAGCGGCAGGGTGACGTTGAGCTGGAAGTTGCCGCTCTGTCCGGCCACGGTGATCGCGGTGTGGTGGCCGATGACCTGCGCCGCGGCCATCACCGTGGCTTCCGGGACCACCGGGTTGACCTTGCCCGGCATGATCGAGCTGCCCGGCTGCAGCGCCGGCAGCTCGATCTCGCCCAGCCCGGCCAGCGGCCCGGAGTTCATCCAGCGCAGGTCGTTGGCGATCTTGATCAGCGCCACCGCCAGCGCGTTGAGCTGGCCCGAGAGTTCCACCGCGTCGTCCTGCGCGGCCAGGCCCTCGAACTTGTCCTGCGCGCTCTCGAAGCGGGTCCCGGCCAGCGTCGACAGGACCTTGGCCGCCTTCGCGCCGAAGCGGGGGTCGGCATTGATGCCGCTGCCGATGGCCGTCCCGCCCAGCGGGAGCCGGCGCAGCCGGCGCAGGCTGTCGTCGAGGCGCGCCTCGGCCGAGCGCAGCTGCGAGGCCCAGGCGCCGAACTCCTGGCCGAAGGTCAGCGGCATGGCGTCCATCAGATGGGTGCGGCCGGTCTTGACCTGCCTGCGCAGTTCGCGGGCCCTGCGCTCGATGGTCCTGCGCAGGTGCCGCAGCGCCGGCAGCAGGTCCTCGACCACGGCCAGCTGGGCCGACACGCGGATCGCGGTGGGGACCACGTCGTTGGAGCTCTGGCCCAGGTTGACGTGATCGTTGGGGTGGACCGGGCGCTTGCCCGCGCGGCCCGAGCGGTTGGCCAGCGTGGCGATGACCTCGTTGGCGTTCATGTTCGACGAGGTGCCCGAGCCGGTCTGGTAGATGTCCACCGGGAAGTGCGCGTCGTGGCGGCCGCCGGCCACCTCCAGCGCGGCGGCGCGCACCGCCGCCGCGACCCCCTTGGGCAGCAGCCCCAGCGCGCCGTTGACCTCGGCGGC
>DASRYN010000235.1:0-8340 GCA_035687185.1 Pseudoxanthomonas sp.
GCCGCGCGGCCTCGTCCCACGCGGCCTGCAGCCGCAGCCAGGCGACGCGGTGCTCGGTGCGCTCGGCCAGCCAGGCCTGCAGCGCCCGTTCGTCCTGCGCCGTCCAGGCGCCGGCGTCGCGGCGCGCCAGCCATTCGGCCGCGGCCTGCTCAGTCGCCCTGCTGTCCATGCCCGGGTTCCGCGTCGCCCGCTTCCCGCGGCAGGCGGACCGGCGCGCGCGCCGACTGCCCGCCGGACCCGTAGAGGTGGTCGGCGATCAGGCGCATGCCCTTGGCCAGGTGCTTTTCCACGGTCCTCCCGCTGATGCCCAGCCGCTGGGCCACGTCCTTCTGCGACAGCTCCTCCACCCGGCGCAGCCACACCACCTCGCGGCAGCGGTCGGGCAGCGCGTCCAGCGCCTCGGCCAGGCGGCGCAGGGCCTGGCGGGTGCCGAGCCAGCGCTCGGGCGACACCTCGTCGACCAGGTAGACGTTCGAGGACTCGAAATCCCCCACCGGCTCGATCGACACCACGCGGCTGCGGCGCAGCCGGTCGGTCATCAGGTGGCGGGCGGTGGCGAACAGGAACGCCTTGGGCGTCGCCGGCCGCGCGCGCATGGCGGCCTCGTACACGCGCGCGTAGACCTCCTGGCGCAGGTCGTGCAGTTCGTCGCGGTGCGGCCAGCAGCGCTGCAGGTACCGGGCCAGCGCATGCTCGTGGACCAGAACCTCGCGGACGAACCAGTCGTCGACTTCGGTGGACATGTGCCCCACTCTAGCCCAGTGCGGCCGGGACCATGGGGGAATGCGGCCGCCGGTTCGTCTAGGGAGGAATGCCGGCCCGGCTCCCCGCCGCGGCCACGGACCCGGGAGCGTGGAATGAACAAGCGTGGCGGCGATGGGTGGAAGACGGCGTGCCTGGTCCTGGCCTGGGCGCTGGCGGCGCTGGCGGCGCCGGCCGCGGCGGCCGACTACGGCCACTACCTGCTGGGCGACCGCACGGCCCCGACCCCCGGACGGGTGCAGCCCGGCCTGCTGCTGATGGGCGGCGGCGACCGCAACTTCGACGCGCTGCGCTGGTTCATGGCGCGCGCCGGCCACGGCCACGTCGTGGTGCTGCGCGCGTCCCAGGGCGGGGAGATCGGCGAGGAGTTCTACCGCGAGGTCGGTGGCATCGCCTCGGTGGAGACCTTCGTCTTCCGCGACCGCGAGGCCGCGCACGACCCGGCCGTGCTGCGCGCGCTGGCGCGCGCCGACGGCATCTTCATCGCCGGTGGCGACCAGTCGCGCTACGTGCGCTTCTGGCGCGGCACGCCGGTGGCCGCGGCACTGGACGCGCACGTGCGCGCAGGCAAGCCGCTGGGCGGCACCAGCGCCGGCCTGGCCATGCTCGGCGAATACCTCTACGGCGCGATGGACGGCGGCAGCCAGACCAGCCCGCAGGCACTGGCCGACCCGCTCGGCGAGGCCAACACCCTGGAGACCGGCTTCCTGCGCCTGGACCGGCTGCGCGGCGTGATCACCGACACCCACTTCAGCGAGCGTGCGCGCCTTGGCCGCCTGGTGGCCTTCGTCGCCAAGGGCGAGGCGATGGCCGGCCGGCCGCTGCTCGGCCTGGGCGTGGACGAGGACGCGGCGGTGGCGGTGGACGGCGATGGCCGCGGCCGCGTCTACGCCACCGCACCCGGCGCGGGCGCCACCGTGGTGCGCGGCGGCTTCGCACAACGGCAGGCCGAGGACCGGCCGATGCAGCTGGAGCGCGTCGAGACCGTGGTCGCCGGGCCGGGCTCGGTGCTGCACCTGCCGGAGGGCCGGGTCGAACGGCCGCTGGCCCAGCGCGCCTACGCGGTGCGCGACGGCGTGCTGGCGGCGCTGGAAACGCCGATGCTGGCCATCCACGGCGGCGCGGGCGTGGAGCGCGCCGGCCTGTCCGCCGCCGAGGAAGCCGAGGCGCGCAAGGCGCTGGAGGACGCGCTGCGCGCCGGGCATGCGCGCCTGCGCGCGGGCGCCCCGGCGCTGGAAGCGGTCGCCGCCGCCATCGCCGTGCTGGAGGACGCGCCGCAGTTCAACGCCGGCCGCGGCGCGGTATTCACCCACGACGGCCGCAACGAGCTGGACGCCTCGATCATGGACGGCGCCAGCGGCCAGGCCGGCGCGGTGGCCGGCGTACGCCGGGTGAAGAACCCGATCCGCCTGGCGCGCGCGGTGATGGAACGCTCGCCGCACGTGATGCTGGTCGGCGAAGGCGCCGAGGCGTTCGCCGGCGAGCAGGGCGTCGAGCTGGTCGACCCGTCGTGGTTCCGCACGGAGAAGCGCTGGCGCCAGCTGCAGGATGCGCTGGCGCGCGAACGCGGCAAGGCGCAGGCCGGCTCGGCGCCGGCCCATCCCTACTTCGGCACGGTGGGCGCGGTGGCGCTGGACGCACGGGGCCGCCTGGCCGCCGGCACCTCCACCGGCGGCATGACCAACAAGCGCTGGGGCCGCGTCGGCGACTCGCCGCTGATCGGCGCCGGCACCTGGGCCGACGCGCACTGCGCGGTGTCCGGCACCGGCTGGGGCGAGTACTACATCCGCGCCGCCGCCGCGCACGAGATCTGCGCCCGCGTGCGCCTGGCCGGGCAGCCGCTGGCGCGGGCGGCCGCAGCGGTGATCGACCGCGACATCCCGGTCGCGGGCGGCGACGGCGGCGCCATCGCCCTGGGCGCCGACGGCAGCGTCGCGTTCCCGTTCAACACCGAGGGCATGTACCGCGGCTGGATCGGCGCCGACGGCGTGCCGCACGTGGCCGTGTTCGCCGACGAGACGCTGCCGCGGCCGTGAACGCGCGCCGGCGCGGCGGATCAGAACCCCTTGCCCGCCGGCAGCGCCTTGAGCGCGGCCACCGCCTCGGCCAGCGCATCCACCTCGCGCTCCTCGAAGCCGCTGCGCACCTCGAGCTCGGACGCGAACAGGCCGTGCTCGAGCAGGCGCAGGATGGTCTCGTGCTGGCTCCAGCCGCGCGCCACCGCGACGCGGCGGATGCGCTCGGCCAGGATCGGGTCGATGTCGCGCAGCAGCAGATCGGTCATGGCATCCCCGCACGGTGGATCCCCCGCCGCAAGACTGCCACGCGCGGCGCGGGCCCCGCTAGGGCCCGGATGCGGCCTCGCGGATGCGCGGCCACAGCCAGGCCAGCAGCAGCAGGGTGGGCACCACCGTGGCGGCGCTGAGCACGAAGAAGGTGCTGTACGAGGTCGCCTCCACCACGTAGCCGGACACGCCGCCGGCGAACTTGCCCGGCAGGTTGGCCAGCGAGACCAGCAGGGCGAACTGCGTGGCGGTGAAGTTGCGGTCGGTCAGCGAGGACATGAAGGCCACCAGCGTGGTGCCGGCGAAGCCTTGCGCCACGTTGTCGGCGGTGATGGCCGCGTAGAACGCCCACGCCTCCGACGGGTGCTGCGCCATCAGCAGGAAGGCCAGGTTCGACAGCGCCACGCCCAGCGCGGCCACGAACAGCATGCGGCGGAACCCGAACGCGGCCACGCACACGCCGCCCAGGAACGCGCCGCCGATGCCGGCCCAGATGCCGTAGAGCTTGGACACCGTGGCGATGTCCGCCTTGGTGTAGCCCGAGTCCAGGTAGAACGGCCCGGCCATCACCCCGATCACCTGGTCGGGGAACTTGAACAGGCCCACGAACAGCAGCAGCGCCAGCCCCAGCGCCACGCCGTTGTTGGCGAAGAAGCTGGAGAACGGCTGCCAGAACGCGCCGATGAAATCGATCCGCCGCTGCACCGTGGCCTCGGGCGCGACCGGTTCGCGCGCCAGCAGCGTGGCCGCCAGCGGCAGCGCCATCAGCGCGGCCATGGCCAGGTAGGCCAGCTTCCAGCTGCCGAAGTCGGCCAGATACAGCGCGCCGGCGCCGCCGGCGATCAGGCCGAGGCGGTAGCCCAGGGTGTAGGTCGCCGCCAGCGCCGCCTGCGCCGCCGCGGGCGCGATCTCGATGCGGTAGGCGTCCACCACCGAGTCCTGCGTGGCGCCGGCGAAGGAGGTGAACAGCACCCAGGCCACCAGCGGTCCCACGCCCAGCTCCGGGCGGGTGAGCGCCAGCGCGCCCAGGCCCAGCATCACCGCCAGCTGCGCGGCCAGCAGCCAGGAGCGGCGGCGGCCGAAGCGGCCCAGCGGCGCGAACACGTAGCGGTCGATCAGCGGCGCCCACAGGAACTTGAGCAGGTAGAAGAAGCTGGCCAGGCTGATCAGGCCGATGCTGCCCAGGTCCAGCCCGGAATCGCGCAGGCGGGTGGACAGGGTCATCGAGGCGATGGGCAGGAACGGCAGGCCGCAACCGAAGCCGAGGAAGGCCAGCGTGGCCGCCGACGGCGTGCCGAAGGCGCGGCGGATGCCGGCCCAGCCCTTGTAGCCGCCCGCCGGCGCGGCCTCGCGCGCGCCGGCGCTCATCGCAGCGCGCCCGCGTAGTCGACAGTGAACGGGGCGTGGTCGGAGAAGCGCTGCTCGCGGTAGATCGCGCAGGCGCGCAGGCGCTCGCGCAGCGACGGGGTCACGAACTGGTAGTCGATGCGCCACCCCACGTTGTTGGCACGCGCGGCGCCGCGGTTGCTCCACCAGGTGTAGTCCTGGCCCTCGGGATGCAGCACGCGGTACGCGTCCACCCAGCCGCGGCCGCTGGCCGGGTCGGCCTCCTCGGCGCGGTCGGCGCACAGGCCGTTGAGCCAGTCGCGCTCGGGCGGCAGGCAGCCGGAGTTCTTCTGGTTGGAGGTCCAGTTGCGGATGTCCAGCCGCGTGCGCACGATGTTCCAGTCGCCGCACAGCACGTAGTCGCGGCCGCTGGCCAGCCACTGGTCCAGGATCGGCCTGAGCCGCTCCATCACCTGGAACTTGAAGCCCTGCCGCAGCTCTCCCGAGGAGCCGGAGGGGATGTAGAACGAGACCACGCTCAGGTTGCCGAAGCGCGCCTCGATGTAGCGGCCCTCCTCGTCGAACTCCGGCCAGCCGAGGGCGGTGCGCACCTCGTCCGGTTCCTGCCGCGCGTAGATGGCCACGCCGCTGTAGCCCTTCTTGGTGGTCGCGTCGCGGAACCAGGCGCGGTAACCCGGGGGCAGGAAATCCGCGCCGGCCAGCTGGTGCTCCTGCGCCTTGGTTTCCTGCACGCACAGCACGTCCGCGTCCTGACGGCCGAACCACGGGAAGAAACCCTTGCTGGCGGCCGAGCGCAGGCCGTTGGCGTTGAAGCTGATGATGCGCATGCGGGGAATCCGGAAGAACGTGCGGCTAGCCTAGCGAATCCGGGCCGCGCCCGTGCGCTGCCCTGCAGGGACGCGCCGGCCAGGCGCGGCGCAGGGGACGACGGACGCCGGCGGTATTGGCGCCCGCTTGCCGCCTCGCCTCGCGCAGGCACGGCATCGCCGCCGGCGCGTGCCGCGGCGGCGGACCGGCTCCCCGCGCCGGCGGCGGAAGGCCGGCGGGTATCCTATGCGCCCCACTCCGCACCGCTTCCCATGTCCGACCACCGCACCCGCTTCCTGCAGCTGGCCCTGGACGCCGACGCCCTGCGCTTCGGCGAGTTCACGCTCAAGTCCGGCCGCGTGAGCCCCTACTTCTTCAACGCCGGCCGCTTCGACAGCGGCGCCCGCCTGGCGGCGCTGGCCGGCTGCTACGCCGATGCGGTGGACGCCGCCGGGCTGGGGTTCGACCTGGTGTTCGGCCCGGCCTACAAGGGCATCCCGCTGGCCACCGCGCTGGCCTGCGAATACGCGCGTCGCGGCCGCGACCTGCCGCTGGCGTTCAACCGCAAGGAGGCCAAGGACCACGGCGAGGGCGGCACCCTGGTCGGCGCGCCGCTGGCCGGCCGGCGCGTGCTGGTGGTGGACGACGTCATCACCGCCGGCACCGCCATCCGCGAGGCGCTGGGGATCATCGCCGCCGCCGGCGGCACGGTGGCCGGCATCGCGGTGGCCCTGGACCGGCAGGAGATCGCCGGCGAGCACGACCGGCGCTCCGCGGCGCAGGCCGTCGCGGCCGGGGCCGGCGTGCCGGTGGTGGCCGTGGCCGGGCTGGCCGACCTGCTTGCATTCGCCGCCGGAAACGACAAACTGGCCGCATTCCGTGCGCCGCTACAGGCCTACCGGGCCCGTTACGGCTGCGATCCGACAGGCTGACTGACAGCAGGGGGCTGCCGTGACGCCGATCCACCCGAGGCCGCTGGCACTGCTCGCGGCGTGCCTGGCCGTCCTTTCGGCGCCCGCGGCGGCGCAGCAGAAGCCACCGGCCGCCAAGAAGCTCTACTGCTGGAACCAGAACGGCCAGCGCGTGTGCGCCGATTCGCTGCCGCCCGAGGCCCTGGGCGAGGCCCGCGAGGAGATCAGCGTCGCCAGCGGCATGCGCACCGGCCAGGTGCAGCGCGCGCTTACCGCCGAGGAGCGCGCCGCGCAGGCCGAGGAAGAGGCGCGCCGGCGCACCGAGGCGGCCGCCGAGGAGACCCGCCGCCGCACCGACCAGGCGATGCTGACCTCGTTCCAGAACGAGGACGAGCTGCGCCGGGTGTTCACCGAGCGGGTGAACCTGGTGGAGAACAGCATCCAGACCGCGCGCTACAACGTCACCAGCCTGCGCGAGGGCCTGGTGACCCTGCTGCGCACCGCCGGCGAGCAGGAACTGGCCGGGCGCCCGGTGCCGGAGAAGCTCTCCGAGGACATCCGCGAGCGCCACGCGCAGCTGCTCTACCACCAGCTGCTGCAACGCAACTTCGAGGGCCAGCGCGCGGCGCTGGACGTGGAGATCGAGGAGACCCTGCAGCGCTACCGCACGCTCAAGGCCGGCGATGCGCCGGCCGAGGGCGCCACCGCGGCGCTGCCGGCGGCGCCGCGGCGCTAGCCGCGGCTACCGGCTTCAGAACTCCAGCGGCGCGTCGGGCAGGATCTCGCGCAGCTGCTCGCGGTACAGCGCGCGGATGCGCTCGAGCGCCTGCGCGTCGTCGGCCTCGAAGCGCAGCACCAGCACCGGCGTGGTGTTGGAGGCGCGCAGCAGGCCCCAGCCGTCGTTCCAGTCCGCGCGCAGGCCGTCGATGGTGGTCAGGCGCGCGCCGGCGAACGGGCCGTCCGGCGCCTGCGCCGCGGCGGCGAACCGCGCCACCAGCGCATGCGGGTCGTCCTCCACCGGCACCTTGATCTCCGGCGTGGACACCGCGTCGGGCAGCTCGCCCAGCACCTCCGAGGGCGTCTCCATGCGCCCGGCCAGGATCTCCAGCAGGCGCGCGGCCGAGTACAGGCCGTCGTCGAAGCCGTACCAGCGCTCCTTGAAGAAGAAGTGGCCGCTCATCTCGCCGGCCAGCTCGGCCTCGGTCTCGCGCATCTTCGACTTGATCAGCGAGTGGCCGGTCTTCCACATCAGCGGGCTGCCGCCGTGGCGCAGCACGTAGTCCGACAGCTTCCCGGTGCACTTGACGTCGTAGATGATCAGCGCGCCCGGGTTGCGCTGCAGCACGTCGGCCGCGTACAGCATCAGCAGGCGGTCGGGGAAGATCACCGCGCCTTCCTTGGTGACCACGCCCAGGCGGTCGCCGTCGCCGTCGAAGGCCAGGCCCAGGTCGGCGTCGAACTGCTTCACCGTCTGGATCAGGTCCTCGAGGTTGTGCGGCTCGCTCGGGTCGGGATGGTGGTTGGGGAAGGTGCCGTCCACGTCGCAGTACAGCGGGACGACCTCCGCGCCGATGGCCTCCAGCAGGCGCGGCGCGATCTCGCCGGCCACGCCGTTGCCGGCGTCGGCCACCACCTTGAGCGGGCGTTCCAGCTGCACGTCGTCGGCGATGCGCTGGATGTAGTCCCCGGCCACGTCCTGCTGGGTCAGCAGGCCCGGCTCGGCCTGGTGCAGGCGGCCGTCGCGGATGCGCGCGTACAGGTCCTGGATGGCCTCGCCGGAGAGCGTGGTCCCGCCGACGACGATCTTGAAGCCGTTGTAGTCGGGCGGGTTGTGGCTGCCGGTCACCGCCACGCCGCTGCCGGCGCGCAGGTGGTAGGCGGCGAAGTACACCACCGGGGTGGGCACCATGCCGACGTCGATGACGTTGCGCCCGGCCCGGCGCAGGCCCTCGATCAGGCCGCCGGCCAGTTCCGGGCCGGAGAGGCGGCCGTCGCGGCCGACCACGATGTCGGTCAGCCCCTCCTCGGCCATCACCGAGCCGATGGCCTGGCCGATCAGCGCCGCCACCTGCGGGGTCAGCTGGCGGCCGACCACGCCGCGGATGTCGTAGGCACGGAAAATGCCCGGATCCAGCGTCACCTCTGGCGGCGGCGCGACCGGGCGCGCGGCGGCCGGGGGCGGCGGCGCGGCGGCGGCCTCGCGCTGCAGCGCCTCGCCCAGGGTGGGT
>DASRYN010000236.1:0-7851 GCA_035687185.1 Pseudoxanthomonas sp.
GGCGTAATCGCCGCGACGGTAGGCGTCCACGCCCTGTTCCAGGCGTTGCTGCGCCTGCTGGTCGGGACGGCGCCACCAGCCCGCGCCGCCGTCGGCCGCGTGCGCCGGCGCCGGCACGGCCAGCGCGCACAGCAGCGCCAGCGGCAGTGCGGCCAGCACGCCGGCGCCGCGCCGGAACGCGAGCGCGGCCAGCAGCAGCAGCGGCGGCAGCAGCCAATATCCCTGGTCCAGCCACACGCGGTTGCCTTCGCCTTCGCCCGCCGCGGCCTCGGCCGCCGGCTCCAGCACCCCCAGCGCGCGCAGGTCGGCGTCGTCCACGGCCAGGCGCGCATAGCGCCCGCCGCCGGCCGCGGCCAGCGCACGCAGCGATGCTTCGTCCAGACGCGCCGGCAGCATGGCGCCGCCGCGGTCGCGGTACATCGCGCCGGCCTCGGTGCCCAGGCCGAGCACGGAGACGCGGTAGCCCTGCGCGGCCGCGTCCGCGGCGGCCCCGGCCGCGGCGGCGTCGGCCTGCGCGGCCAGCAGCAGGATGTCGCCGCGATCGAAGCCGGCCTGCCGCAGCAGTGCGGCCGCGTGGGCGATGGCGCGGTCGGGCCGGTGGCCCTCCACCGGCATCACTTCGGGCGCAAGCGCCTCCAGGAACAGGGCGATGTTGGCGGCGTCGGCGGTGAGCGGCGCGACGGTGTAGGCATCGTCGGCCCAGGCCACCAGGCCCACCTCCCCGCCCTGGCGTTCGCGCAGCAGCACGGCCAGCTTGCCGCGCGCCTGGGCCAGGCGCGAGGGCGGCAGGTCGGGCGCGGCGATGGCCGCGCCGAGATCCAGCGCCACCACCAGCGGCGCGCGCGAGGTCCAGCGCGGCTGCGGCTCCTGTCGCCAGCCGGGCCCGGCCAGCGCGACGATGGCCAGCGCCAGCGCGAGCGAGACGCCGGCCAGGCGCATCCAGACGCGGCCACGGCCGGGTTCGAGCAGGTGCGGCAGCAGGTGCGCGTCCACTGCGTCGCGCCAGTCGCCGCCGCGCCGGCGCCACAGCAGCCACAGCAGCGGCAGGCCCAGCAGCGCCCACAGCCACAGCGGACGCTGGAAGTGCAGCATTGGCAGCCAGCCGCTCATGCGCCGCGCCTGCCCAGCGGCCAGGCCGCGAACGCGAGCAGCAGTGCGGCGCCCAGCGGCCACGGATAGCGTTCCAGCCGCGGCCGCACCGGGGCGGCGGCCACGTCCACCGGCTCCAGCCGGTCGAGCTCGGCGTAGATGCCGGCCAGCGCCTCGGTGTCGCGCGCGCGGAAGAAGCGGCCCCCGGTCATGGTGGCGACCTGGCGCAGGGTGTCCTCGTCCACGTCCTCGCCCGCGCCGCCGGGCAGCGGCACGCCGAACAGCATGACCGTCCCGCCGCTGCCGCCGAAGGCGATGGTGTGCACGCGCACGCCTTCCGTGCGCGCCAGCTCCGCGGCCTTCAGCGGTTCGAGCACGCCGGCGGTGTTGACCCCGTCGGTGAGCAGCACCAGGACCCGCTGCCCGGCCGGCTGCTCGCGCAGGCGCTTGACGCCCAGGCCGATGGCGTCGCCCAGCGCGGTCTCGCGCCCTGCCAGTCCGGCCACGCTGTCGCGCAGCTGCTGGCGCACCGAGTCGCGATCCAGAGTCAACGGCGCGAGCATGTAGGCGCGCTGCCCGAACACCAGCAGGCCCACGCGGTCGCCGGCGCGGCGCTCGAGGAAGTCGGCGATCACCGCCTTGGCCGCGGTCAGGCGATCCACCACCTGCCCGCCCAACCGCATGTCGGTCTCGCTCATGCTGCCGGACAGGTCCACCGCCAACAGCATCTGCCGCGCCTGCCGCGGCGGCGTCTGCGCCTCGCCCAGCTGCTGCGGCCGCGCGGCGGCGGCGCACAGCAGCACCCACGCCAGCGCCGGCACCAGCCAGGCGCCGGGCACGCCCTCGCGGGCGGCGGCGGCCTCGTCCAGGCGCCCGCCATAGGGCACGCGCAATGCCGGCGAGCCGGGCTGGCGCGGCGGCAGCAGCCAGCGCACCAGCAACGGCAGCGGCAGCAGCGCCCAGGCCCAGGGCCAGGCGAACCCCGCAAAGCCCGGCCAGGCTGCGGCCAGCCATGCGTCCCACGCGTTCACCGCCGGCCCTCCATCAGCTCGACGAAACGCGCACGCGCCAGCGCGTGCACCGCGGCCAGCGCGCCGGCGTCGTCGATGCGCGGGCGGAAGCCGCCATCGAGCAGCAGGCGCCCGGGCCCGGCGCTGAAGGCGTTGCCGCCCGGGCCGTCCAGGAACCGCAGCCAGTCCTCGCCCTGCAGCAGTTCCGCGCCGGCGCGGCGGTGGCGCGCGGCGCGGCGCAGCAGCGCGGACATCGCCGCCAGCCGCTGCGGCGGCTCGCCGCCGGCGCAGGCCGCCTCGAACCAGCGTGTCCATCGACGGCGCCGCCAGGTTCGCCACGCCGATCGCGCAGCCAGCCCGAGCAGCAGCGCCAGCACCGCGGCCCCCAGCCACCACCAGCCCGGCGCCGGCGGCCACCAGGCGGGCTCCGGCGGGAGGTGAACGTCGCGCAGCGGCAGGCGGGCCGGATCCATGCGCTAGTTCCCGGCGGCGGCAGCGCCGTCGCCCTGGAGCGCGGGCTGCGGGCGCAGCCATGCCTCGCTTGGCGCATCGGACTGCAACCGCCGCACCTGCCAGCCGAGCGCCGGCAGCGACTGCGCCAGTTCGCGCGCCGGTTGCGCCAGGGCGCGGTCCCACTGCGCACGCGCCGCCGGCCGCTGCAGCGGCAGCTGCAGGCGCCGGCCCTCCACCCGCAACGCCACCTCGCGCGGCGGCGGCGCGGTCTCCAACGGGTCCTGCAGCAGCACCAGCGTCGCCTCGTGGTGGCGCGCCAGCGCGGTCCAGCGCAGCACGGGCACCTGCGCGGCGCTGCCCGGGTCGGCCAGCACCACCAGGCGCGCACCCGGCCGCAGCAGGCGCTGGGCGTGCTCCAACGCCAGCGCCAGGCCGGCATCGTCGCCGGGCGGCTGCGCGTACCACCGCACCAGCGCGTCCAGCACGCGCATGGCGCCGCGCAATCCGGTCGCCGGCCGGATCGCCGGCTCGCCGCCGCGCAGCGCGGCGATGCGGTCGCCGGCCTGCACCGCCGACCATGCGGCCACGGCCCCGGCGCGGGCGGCCTGCACCGACTTGAAGCGCACGCGGGTGCCGAAGTACAGCGCCGGCGCGGTGTCGGCGACCAGCAGCGTCAGGCGCTCGCGTTCGGCCTGGAACAGCTTGGTGTGGGCGCGGCCGCTGCGCGCAGTCAGGCGCCAGTCCATGTGGCGGACGTCGTCGCCGGGCACGTACTCGCGCGATTCGGCGTACTCCATGCCGCGGCCGCGCAGGTTCGAGGGCGCGGGCCCGTGGTTGCCGTGGCGGCCGCGACGCGGCAACGTGGCGCCCAGCGCCTGGGCCCGCAACGCGACCAGCTCGGCCAGTCCGGGAACGGTGCCCGCGCTTTCCGCGGCTGCGTGCGCGGACGTCGCGCCGCCGTGGTTCACGGCACCGGCACCCGTTCCAGCAGCGCGGCGACCAGGCGGTCGCCGTCCCAGCCCTCGGCCAGCGCCTCGTAGCTGGGCAGCACGCGATGGCGCAGCACGTCGGGTGCCACTGCGCGCACGTCCTCGGGCGTCACGAAGTCGCGGCCGGCCAGCCAGGCGCGCGCGCGCGCGCAGCGCTCCAGCGCGATCGAGCCGCGCGGGCTGGCGCCCCAGGCGATGCGGCGGCCAAGCGCGGCGTCGTAGCGGGCGGCATCGCGCGAGGCGAGCACGAGCTCGACCAGGTAACGCTCCAGCGCCGGCGCCACGTGCAGGTCCAGCACCTGCGCGCGCGCGGCGAAGACCTGTTCCTGCGGCATGCGCTCCACCGGCGTGGGCGGCGCCTGCAGGGTCTGCCTGGCCCGCTCGCGCGCCAGGCGCAGGATCTCGCCCTCCACCGCCGCGTCGGGATAGCCGATGCGCACGTGCATCAGGAAGCGGTCCAGCTGCGCCTCCGGGAGCGGGAACGTGCCCTCCTGCTCGATCGGGTTCTGCGTGGCCATCACCAGGAACAGCGGCGGCAGCGCGTAGGTGTGGCGGCCGACGGTGACCTGCCGTTCGCCCATCGCCTCCAGCAGCGCCGACTGCACCTTGGCCGGGGCGCGGTTGATCTCGTCGGCCAGCAGCAACGGATGGAACACCGGGCCGGGCTGGAACTCGAAGCGCCCCTCCTGCGGACGCCAGACCTCGGTGCCGGTGAGGTCGGCCGGCAGCAGGTCGGGCGTGAACTGCACGCGCGCGAACTCCGCGTCCAGGTGCGCGGCCAGGGTGCGGATGGCCGTCGTCTTGGCCAGCCCCGGCGCGCCCTCGACCAGCAGGTGGCCGTCGGCCAGCAGCGCGATCAGCAGGCGCTCGACCAGCGCGGACTGGCCGACGATGGCGGCCGAGAGGCGCGCGCGCAGGGCGGCGAAGGCGTCGTGCAGGCCGCCCGGGGCGGCGTCGGGGATGGGCATGTCCATGGCCCGATTCTGACCGATCCGGGGCCCGGCGGGTTCCCGCGGCGTGAACGCCGGAAAAGGAACGGGGCCCGCAGGCCCCGTCCCTCGCTCGGGTGCGCCGGCCGGAGGCTCAGGCGCGCTTTTCGACCCGCATGACCTTCGGGGTCAGGAAGATCAGCAGCTCGGCCTTCTCCTTGCTGCGGCCCTTCTTCTTGAACAGCGCGCCGAGGAACGGCACGTCGCCCAGGAACGGCACCTTGGACACGCTGTTGGCGTCGGTGAACTCGTACACCCCGCCGATCACCACGGTCTGGCCGTCGTCCACCAGCACCGCTGTGTTGACCTCGCGCTTGGCGATCTCGGGCACCTGGCCGATGCTGGTGTCGAGGTAGCGGATCACCTCGTCCTTCTTCACGTTGACGTCGAGGAAGACGCGGTTGTCGTGGGTGATGGTCGGAACCACCTTCAGCTCGAGCAGCACGTCCTTGAACTCGACGTTCGGGGTCGCCACCGCGCCGGCGGCGCCGGTCATGGTCACGTAGCCGATCTCCCGGCCCTGGCGGATGACCGCCTCGCGCTGGTTGGACGTGACCACGCGCGGGTTGGAGATGACCTCGCCGCGCTGCTCTTCCTGCAGCGCCGACAGCTCGATGTCCAGCAGGTAGCCGGCGTTGAGGATCGACACCGCCAGCCCGGCCGGGTTCATGGTCGAGGGGACCGGCAGGTTGAAGTTCAGGCCGCGGGTGATGGTCGAGCCGGACAGCACCGGCGGCGGCGGCAGGGGATCGCCGGCAGCCGCGGCTTCGGCCAGCGCGATCTGCCAGTTGCGGATGGCATTGGCGTTGGCGGTCTGGGTGGCGACGTCGGCGTTGCGGTTTAGCGAGTTCGACTCGAGATTGCCGCTGAAATAGGCGTTGTCGCGGTTGCCGCTGATGCCGAAGCGGGCGCCCAGCTCGCGGGCGAAGCTGTCGGTGGCGATGACGATGCGCCCCTCGATCAGCACCTGGTCGACCGGACGGTCGATCACGTTGATCAGCTCGCGCATCTGCGCGACCTTCTTGGGGATGTCGCTGATCATCAGCGTGTTGGTGCGCTCGTCGGCGACCAGGCGGCCGCGCGGCGAGAGGAAGCCGTTCTCGTTTTGCGTTCCGGATTGGCCACCCTGGCCGCTGTTGCCGATGCCCTTGGCCTCGGTCAGCGCCTTGAAGATCGCGGCGGCGCTGTGGTAGTTGATCTGGACGTAGTCGGTGATCAGGTCGACGCGGTTCTCCAGGTCGATGCGCGCGTCCTCCTTGGCCTTCTCGAACGCCGCCAGCTCCGGCTGCGGCGCCACCCAGATGACGTTGCCGTCGCGGCGCTTGTCCAGGCCCTTGGCGCGCAGCACGATGTCCAGCGCCTGGTCCCAGGGCACGTTCACCAGGCGCAGGGTCACGTTGCCCTGCACGGTGTCGGAAGCCACGATGTTGAGGTTGGACTCCTCGGCGATCAGCTGCAGCACGGTGCGCACCGGCACGTCCTGGAAGTTGAACGTCACCGGGCGCCCGGAATAGGGCCGGCTGGCCAGCCTGGCCTGGGCGCTGGCGGCACCCTGGCCGGTGACGGCCCCCACCGCCGGCTGCGCCGCGCGCGGCGTGACCTCGACCACGTACTCGTTGCCGGACTGGTAGGCCAGCGACTCGTAGTCCCCGCGCGTGCTCAGCACCAGCTGCGTGCCGCCGCCGTAGGGCCGCGCCTCGATGCGCTGCACCGGAGTGGCGAAGTCGACCACGTTGAGCGAACGCTGCAGCGTCGCCGGGATGCTGGCGTTGGCCACGTCGACCACCACGCTGCCGTCCTGGTTGCGCAGGTCCGGCGCCACGCCCTCGCCGTCGAAGCGCAGGACCAGCCGGCCGGCGCCGCCGTCGCCGCGCTTGAAGTCGATGTGGGACACGCTGGCCTTGGCTCCCTGCGCGGGACCGGCCTGCGCCGCCGGGGCGGCGGGAGTGGCGGCGAAGCCGGTGGTCGCGGTCAGGGCGAACGCGAGCCCCAGGCCGCAGGCCCTCAGGATCGCCGGGCGCCGCAGGGTGCGCAGGCTCTGGGCATTGGTAAAGGTCATCGTGCTATCCCCTAATCATTGATCTTCGAGCGCGATGGAGGCCGGACGCTCCAGCCAACCGCCCGCACCATCCGGCACCAGCTCAACCAGCTCGATCCTGTCCTCGTGCACCGCGGTCACGCGGCCGTCGCTCTGCCCCAGGTACGCCCCCGGGCGGATGCGGTGCGTGACCCGGTCCGGCGCCATCACCAGCGCCACCAGCCCGCTCCCCGCGCCGATCGTGCCGACCATGTCCAGGCTGTCCAGCGGGTACTGTTCCAGCGGCTCCTTGCGCCGGTTCGGATCCGGCCGCAGGCCCGAGCCACCGTCCGGGTTGCTCCAGGCATCGCTGAACGGATCGCGGCGGTCCTGGGCCGCGTACTCGAAGGTCTCGAACTGCTGCATCACCGGCAGCGGCTCCAGCGGCGGCGCCGGGCGCGCGCGCACGTCGGCCACCCACTTCTCCAGGTTCGGGGCGTCGCCGGGGGTGCTGGTCACGCCGCGCCCGCAGGCGCCGAGCACGAGCACCAGCAACGAGGCCCCCAGCCAGCGGGTTGCGTCCGCCATGGTTCGGTTGCGCTGGCCGCTCATGCGCCGTCCCCCTTGCCCTTCCCCTCGGGGTCGTTCTGCTGCTCCTGCGCGGAGATCTCGGTCTCGTCCAGGTAACGGTAGGTCTTCACCGTGCCGGACAGCTCCAGCGCGCCGTTGCGGGTCAGGACGCGCCCGTCCTTCGGCTTGAGCGAGATGTCGTGCATGGTCAGGATCACCACGCGCGGCAGCGAGGCCACGCCGCTGACGAAGGCGCCGAACTGGTGGTAGTTGCCGATCATGCGCAGCGCGATCGGCTTCTCGGCGTAGAACTCCTTGGGAATCTCCGGGCCGGGCTGGAACAGCTCGTTGGACAGGCCGCTGGACAGCGCGGTCTGCGAGATGTCGATGATCAGGTCCGGCATCTCGGTCTTGCTGGGCAGCTGGCGCAGCATCTGCTGCAGCACCTGCTCCATCTGCGCCAGCTGCTGGCGCAGCGGCTCCAGGTTCGCGGCCCTGCCCTGCTCGGTCTCGAACTGGGTGCGCAGGTCGGCCTCGCGGCGCTCCAGGCTCTCCAGCTCGCTGGTCTTGCCCCGGATCACCAGCAGGTAGGCCATCAGCACGATGAACGCGGCCAGCAGGACGCAGAACACGATCTTGGCCTGCTGCGGCCAGCTGCCGATGTTGTTGAAGTCCAGGTCGCTGATCTTGATCTTCTTCTGGCTCATGACGCCGGGCTCCCCTGGGTCTGGCTC
>DASRYN010000237.1:0-4319 GCA_035687185.1 Pseudoxanthomonas sp.
GGAAGCGCGGTGGTGTCCATGCGGCGTACTCCCGGGGGCAGGGGGCCGATGGTAGCCGCCGCCCGGCCGCCGTGCCGTCGCGGCCGGGGGCGCCAAGTGGAGCGGGATGCTGCGCTGCGGTAACCTTGGCGACTTTGCCGCAGCCGCCCGAGCCGCAATGTCCGCCGTTCCCGACACCGCTTCCTACGATCCCCGCCCGGTCGAGGCCGCCGCCCAGAGGTACTGGGAGGCCACGCGCGCGTTCGAGGTCGACGAGTCGTCCGACAAGCCCAAGTACTACTGCCTGTCGATGCTGCCGTACCCGTCCGGCGCGCTGCACATGGGCCACGTGCGCAACTACACCATCGGCGACGTGATCAGCCGCTACAAGCGCATGACCGGGCACAACGTGCTGCAGCCGATGGGCTGGGACGCGTTCGGCCTGCCGGCGGAGAACGCCGCGATCAAGAACAAGGTCGCCCCGGCGAAGTGGACCTACGCCAACATCGACCACATGCGCGCCCAGCTCAAGTCGCTGGGCTACGCCATCGACTGGTCGCGCGAGTTCGCCACCTGCACGCCCGACTACTACGTGCACGAGCAGCGCATGTTCGTGCGCCTGATGCGCAAGGGCCTGGCCTACCGCAAGAACGCGGTGGTGAACTGGGACCCGGTGGACCAGACCGTGCTGGCCAACGAGCAGGTGATCGACGGCCGCGGCTGGCGCTCCGGCGCGCTGGTGGAGAAGCGCGAGATCCCGCAGTGGTTCCTGCGCATCACCGACTACGCCCAGGAGCTGCTCGACGGCCTGGACGCGCTGCCGGGCTGGCCGGAAGCGGTCAAGACCATGCAGCGCAACTGGATCGGCCGCTCCGAGGGCCTGGAGATCCAGTTCGACGTGGTGGACGCGGCCGGCCGGCCGGTCGAGCCGCTGCGCGTGTTCACCACGCGCCCGGACACCCTGATGGGCGTGACCTTCGTCTCCATCGCCGGCGAGCATCCGCTGGCGCAGAAGGTCGCGGCCGGGAACCCGGCGCTGGCCGCCTTCCTCGAGGAACTGCGCCACGGCGGCGTGTCCGAGGCCGAGCTGGAGACCCAGGAAAAGCGCGGCATGGACACCGGCCTGCGGGCCGTGCACCCGATCACCGGCGAGCAGGTGCCGGTGTGGGTGGCCAACTTCGTGCTGATGGGCTACGGCACCGGCGCGGTGATGGCCGTGCCCGGCCACGACGAGCGCGACTTCGAGTTCGCCAACAAGTACGGCCTGCCGCTGCGCCAGGTGGTGGCGCTGAAGGCGCCGAAGAGCGACGAGGAGCGCACCTGGGAGCCGCATGTCTGGCGCGACTGGTACGCCGACAAGACCCGCGAGCTGGAACTGGTCAATTCGGCCGAGTTCGACGGGCTGGACTACCACGGCGCCTTCGAGGCTCTGGCCGAGCGCTTCGAGCGCCAGGGCCGCGGCCAGCGCCGGGTGAACTACCGCCTGCGCGACTGGGGCGTGAGCCGCCAGCGCTACTGGGGCTGTCCGATCCCGGTGATCTACTGCGACAAGTGCGGCGCGGTGCCCGTGCCCGAGGACCAGCTGCCGGTGGTGCTGCCGGAGGACGTGGAGTTCTCCGGCACCGGCTCGCCGATCAAGACCGACCCCGAATGGCGCAGGACCTCCTGCCCCGAGTGCGGCGGGCCGGCCGAGCGCGAGACCGACACCTTCGACACCTTCATGGAGTCGAGCTGGTACTACGCCCGCTACACCTCGCCGAAGGCGCGCGAGATGGTGGACAAGCGCGGCAACTACTGGCTGCCGGTGGACCAGTACATCGGCGGCATCGAGCACGCGATCCTGCACCTGATGTACTTCCGCTTCTACCACAAGCTGCTGCGCGACGCGCGCATGGTGGACAGCGACGAACCGGCGGTGAACCTGCTCACCCAGGGCATGGTGATCGCCGAGACCTACTACCGCGAGGCCGCCAATGGCGGGCGCGAGTGGTTCAACCCGGCCGACGTGGACGTCGAGCGCGACGAGCGCGGTCGCATCGTCGCCGCGCGCCTGCGCAGCGACGGCCAGCCGGTGTCCATCGGCGCGGTCGAGAAGATGTCCAAGTCGAAGAACAACGGCGTGGACCCGCAGGCGATGGTGGACAAGTACGGCGCCGACACCGTGCGCCTGTTCTCGATGTTCGCCGCGCCGCCCGAGCAGTCGCTGGAGTGGAACGAAGCCGGCGTCGACGGCATGGCGCGCTTCCTGCGGCGGCTGTGGAACCAGGTGCACCGCCACGCCGCCGACGGCCCGGCCCCGGCGCTGGCGCCGGCGGCGCTGGACGCCGCGCAGAAGGCGCTGCGCCGCAAGACCCACGAGACCATCGAGAAGGTGGGCGACGACTACGGCCGCCGCCACAGCTTCAACACCGCCATCGCCGCGGTGATGGAGCTGCTCAACGCGGTGGCCCGGTTCGACGACGCCAGCCCGCAGGGCCGCGCAGTCCGGCAGGAGGCGCTGGAGGCGGCGGTGCTGCTGCTCAACCCGATCACCCCGCACGCCAGCCACGCGCTGTGGCAGGTGCTGGGCAAAGCCGAGACCCTGCTGGAAGACGTGCCGTTCCCGCAGCCTGACCCGGACGCGCTGGTGCGCGACGCGGTGACCCTGGCGGTGCAGGTCAACGGCAAGCTGCGCGGCACCATCGAGGTCGCCGCCGACGCGCCGCGCGAGCAGATCGAGACCCTCGCGCGCGCCGAGCCCAACGCCGCCAAGTACCTGGAAGGGCTGACGGTGCGCAAGGTGATCGTGGTGCCGGGCAAGATCGTCAACATCGTGGCCGCGTAGCGCGGCCGCGCGCGGCCGGTCCGCGCGCGTTCGCGCGCCGCCCGTTCTCAAGCCGCGTTCACGCGCGATGCGGCAGGCTGACGCGCCTGTTGCCGCTCCCGGCCGGCTCGTCCAGACTTCCCCCATGACCCGAACCGCGTCGATGCCGTCCCGGCTCCTGCTCGTCCTGACCGCCGCCCTGGCCCTGGCCGGCTGCGGCTTCCACCTGCGCGACCGGCTGGCGCTGCCGGAGGACACGCCGCCGGTGCGGGTGGTTTCCAGCACGCCGTACAGCGAGCTGGTCACCATCCTCGAGCGCAGCCTGCGCAACGCCGGCGCGCACGTGGCCGAGGGCGACGCGCGCGAAGACGCCCCGGGCACGATGGCGCGCCTGGAGATCCTGTCCGAGCGCTGGGGCGACCTGCCCATCGCCGTGGACGAGCGCGGCCGCGCGCAGGAATTCAGCCTGCGCTACGCCACCGTCTTCGCCTTCCGCCAGGCCGACGGCACCGAGCTGGTGCCGCAGCAGTCGGTGGAGCTGGCGCGCGACTACGTGTCGCCCCCCGAGGACGCCACCGGCACCAGCACCGAGCGCGAGATCCTGGCCGACGAGCTGCGGCGCGAGATGGCCGCCTCGATCCTGCGCCGGGTGGACAGCGTGGTGCGCGCCGACCTGGCCCGCGGCCGCGCCGCGCCGGCGTTGCCCGCGCCGCCCGCGCCGGGCGCCGCGCCCACGCCCTGATGGAACTGCGGCCCGAGCAGCTGGCCGCGCAGGCCGGCGCCCAGCCCCTGAAGCCGGCCTACCTGGTCGCCGGCCCGGAGACCCTGCACGTGCTGGAGGCCGCCGACGCGGTCCGCGCCCGCGCGCGCGCCGACGGCGCCGAGCGCGAGGTGTTCGAGTTCGACGGCCGCGAGCAGGACTGGGACGCGCTGGCGGCCAGCTTCGCCGCGCCCGGCCTGTTCGCCGCGCGGCGCCTGCTGGAAGTGCGCCTGCCGGGCGGCAAGCCGGGCAAGGCCGGCGCCGAGGTCATCGCCGGCTTCTGCGCCGACCCGCCCCCGGACACGCACCTGATGGTGGTGGCCGACGAATGGAGCAAGGCGCACCACGGCAAGTGGGTGGACGCCATCGCGCGCAGCGGCGTGGTGGCCATCGCCTGGGCGGTCAAGCCGCACGAACTGCCCGCGTGGATCGACCGCCGCCTGCGCGAGCGCGGCCTGCGCGCCACGCCCGAGGCGGTGCAGGGCCTGGCCGAGCGCGTGGAAGGCAACCTGCTGGCCGCGGCGCAGGAGATCGACAAGCTCGCGCTGCTGGCCCCGGAAGGCACGCTGGACCTGGAGACCATGCAGTCGCTGGTGGCCGATGCCGCGCGCTACGACGTGTTCCGCCTGCTGGAATCGGCCCTTTCGGGGCAGCCGGCGCAGGTGCGCCGCATGCTGGCCGGGTTGCGCGCCGAAGGCGAGCAGGTGGCCGGGCTGATGCCCATGGTGGTGCGCGAGCTGCTGCGCGCCGCCGCGCTGGCGCGCGCCCAGGCGCGCG
>DASRYN010000238.1:0-5790 GCA_035687185.1 Pseudoxanthomonas sp.
GTCCCACCAGGTGCCCCACATCGGCTTGCCCCAGATCGAGCCGGTGGCCAGGGTGATCACGGTGAAGGCCGCGCCCACCGGGGCGCAGGCCATGGCCAGGATCTCGCACAGCTTGATCCGCCACACCAGGGCGATGGCGGCGTACAGCGCCATCAACGCGTAGACGAACATGCTCATCCAGGCGGCGGGCACGTGGATGTAGAGGATCCGCGCGCTGTCGCCCTGCTGGTAGTCCGGCGGCACGTGGAACAGCGCCAGCCAGGCACCCACGCCCAGGGTCAGCGCGGCGGCCAGCCAGCACCACGGCGCCCAGCGCGCGGCGAAGCGGTCGAAGTACGGCGGCGAGCCGAGGAGGTGGAACCAGCGGATCACCGGGTTCATGGACGGGTTGGCATTGCTCTGTGTGGCGCCGGCGGGCCGCGGGGCGGCGGGGCCGGGCAGGCTGGAACCCGGCATTTTTTCAGACTCCGCCCCCCTCGCCAAGCGAAACGGGCCATCCGTGCCCGCGGGGGCGTGGTCAGCCCTGCGCGATGCGGATCGCCGCGGCCGCGGCCAGCGGCGCCAGCACCGCGGCCGCCACCAGCCCGGCGGCCATCAGCAGCAGGGCGCCGGACGGGTCCAGGCCCTGCGCGTGGGCGGCCACGCTGCCGGCGCCGAACACCAGCACCGGAACGTACAGCGGCAGCGCCAGCAGCGCCACGAGGATGCCGGAACGCTTCAGGCCGACGGTCAGCGCCGCCACCACCGCCCCGAGCAGGCTCAGCACCGGCGTGCCCAGGGCCAGGGTCAGCAGCAGCACGGGCAACTGCGCGCGCGGCAGGTACAGGAACTCGCCCAGCACCGGCACGGCCAGCAGCAGCGGCACCGCCGTGGTCAGCCAGTGGCTGAACACGCGCACGGCCACCAGCCAGGGCAGCGGCACCGGGGCCAGCAGCCACTGTTCCAGCGAGCCGTCCTCGGCGTCGCCGCGGAACAGGCTGTCCAGCGACAACAGCCCTGCCAGCAGCACCGCCACCCAGATCGCATAGGGCGCCACGAAGTCGCGCAGCACCTGCCGGCCTCCGCCCATGGCCAGGGCGAACATCACCACCACCAGCAGCGCGAACAGGGCCGGCTGCAGCGCGTCGCCGCGCCGGCGCCAGACCAGGCGCAGGTCGCGCGCGAGCAGCGCGCGGGCGCTGCGCAGCAGGCCGGGGCTGGCGGCGCTCACGCGGCCGCCCCCAGTTCCAGCAGGCGCGTGCGCACCGGCGGGGCGGCGTAGGCGCCGTGGGTGGTGACCAGCGCCGCGCCGCCGCTGCGCAGGTGCGCGGGAATCATGCGGTTGACCAGGTTGATGCCTTCCAGGTCCAGGTTGGCGTAGGGCTCGTCCAGCAGCCACAGCGGCGCCGGCGACAGCCACATCCGCGCCAGGCCCACCCGCTTCCGCTGCCCGGCCGAAAGCTGGCGCGCCGGCGCGTCCTCGTAGCCGGCCAGGCCGACGATGGCCAGCGCGTCGCCGGGCTGCTGGTCCGGCCGGCGGCCGTGCAGGCCGCACAGGAATTCCAGGTTCTCGAGCACCGAGAGCTCGCCCTTGAGCGCCGGCAGGTGGCCCAGGTAGGCGATGGCGTGGGCGCGCGACGCGGGCGCGGCGGGCCGGCCCCGGATCTCCACGCGGCCTGAGTCCGCACGCAGCAGCCCGGCCAGCACCCGCAGCAGGGTGGTCTTGCCGCTGCCGTTGCCGCCCTGCACCAGCAGCGCCTCGCCGGCGTCCACGGCGAAGTCCAGCGGCCCGAACACCGGCACCTCGTTGCGGGCGAACGCCAGGCCACGGGCGGCCAGCAGCGGGGAAGGGGCGGCGTCGGTCATCGGCGCGCATTGTAGCCGGCGCCGCACCTCAGCCCTCGGCCCAGTCCACGAAGCCCAGGTCTCCTTCCGCGGGCCGCGGCAGATACATGCGCAGCCGCACCGCTTCGCCGGCCCGCCAGTGCAGGATCGCCGCCTGGCCATGGCGTCGCGCCAACGCGTCGGCCTGCGCGGGGCCCAGCCCGGCCGCCAGCCAGCCCTCCTCGCGCCAGTGCCCTGAGGCGTCGCCGCCGCAGGCAGGCAGGCGCGGCGCCTGCAGCGCGTCCAGGTCGGCCTGCAGCCGCAGGTCGGCCCGGCGGTTGCGGGCTTCGTCGCGGGGAACGGAGCGCGGGTTCCAGGCCGTGACCAGCGTCCGCCAGCCGCCGGGCAGGGCGCGCTCGAGGGCCGCGGGCGCCGGTTGCCCGATGCGCAGCGGCAACCATGTGCCGTCGAGCCGTGCCACGTACGCGGCCTGGAGGTAGGCCGACAGCAGCGCCCGCGTGGCCGGCGCCGGTTCCGGAATGCCGTTTTCCGCCATGGCCCATCTTCGCCCGACGGCGCCATTGCGTACACTCCGCGGTCCCGATCCGCGCCGGAACCGCGATGCCGCTGCCCGAACTCCAGACCAAGCTGCCGAAGGTCGGCACGACCATCTTCACCGTGATGTCGCAGCTGGCCGCCGAGCACGGCGCCGTGAACCTGGGCCAGGGCTTCCCGGACTTCCCGGTGCCGCCGCGCCTGGTGGACGAGCTGGACCGCGCCATGCGCGCCGGCCACAACCAGTACGCGCCGATGACCGGGGTGCCGGCGCTGCGCCAGGCCATCGCCGGCAAGGCGCTGCGCTGCTACGGCGCCAGCGTCGACCCGGACACCGAGGTCACCGTCACCAGCGGCGCCACCGAGGCGATCTTCAACGCGATCCACGCCGTGGTGCGGCCGGGCGAGGAGGTGATCGTGCTGGACCCGGCCTACGACTGCTACGAGCCGGCGATCGACCTGGCCGGCGCGCGCGCGGTGCACGTGCCGCTCGACCCGGCCACCTTCGCCGTGGACTGGGACCGGGTGCGCGCCGCGGTCACGGCGCGGACGCGCCTGCTGATGATCAACAGCCCGCACAACCCGTCCGGGGCGATGTTGTCGGCCGACGACATGCGCGCGCTGGCCGGGCTGCTGCGCGACACCGGCATCTGGCTGGTCTCCGACGAGGTGTACGAGCACATCGTGTTCGACGGCCGTCGCCACGAATCGGTGCTGCGCTGGCCGGAACTGCGCGAGCGCGCCTTCGTGGTCTCCAGCTTCGGCAAGACCTACCACTGCACCGGCTGGAAGATCGGCTACGCCATCGCCCCGCCGGCGCTGACCGCCGAGTTCCGCAAGGTCCACCAGTACAACGTGTTCTGCAGCTTCGCGCCGGCCCAGCATGCGTTCGCGGCGATGATCCGCGACGAGCCGGAACACGATGAGCGGCTCGGGGCCTTCTACCAGGCCAAGCGCGACCGCTTCCGCGCCCAGCTGCTGGGTACGCGCCTGAAGCCGCTGCCGGTGCCGGGCGGCTATTTCCAGCTGGTGGACTATTCGGAAGTCAGCGACCTGCCCGACCACGAGTTCGTCCACTGGATCACCGTCGGGCACGGCGTGACCGCGATCCCGCTGTCGCCCTTCTATGCCGAGCCGCCGGCCGGGCAGCGGCTGGCGCGGCTGTGCTTCGCCAAGAACGAGGCGACCCTGGACGCGGCCATCGAGCGACTGGAGAAGCTGTGATGCAGGACCTGCGCATCTCCCTGGTGCAGGGCGACACCCGCTGGCACGACCCGGCGGCCAACCGCGCGTACTACGGCGCGCTGGTCGCGCCGCTGGCCGGGGCCACCGACCTGGTGGTCCTGCCCGAGACCTTCACCAGCGGCTTCTCCAACGACGCGCTCGACCAGGCCGAGACCATGGAGGGCGCGACCGTGGCCTGGATCCGCGAACAGGCCGCGCGCCTGGGTGCGGCGGTGACCGGCAGCGTGCAGCTGCGCACGGAGGCGGGCGTGTTCAACCGCCTGCTGTGGGCGACGCCCGACGGCGGGCTGCGGTGGTACGACAAGCGCCATCTGTTCCGCTATGCCGGCGAGCACAAGCGCTACGCCGCCGGCCGCGAGCGGCTGACCGTCGAATGGAAGGGCTGGCGGATCAACCCGCAGGTCTGCTACGACCTGCGCTTCCCGGTGTTCTGCCGCAACCGCTACGGCGTGGAGCGGCCCGGCCAGCTGGACTTCGATCTGCAGCTGTTCGTGGCCAACTGGCCGTCGGCGCGCGCCCATGCCTGGAAGACGCTGCTGCGCGCGCGGGCGATCGAGAACCTGTGCTACGTGGCCGCGGTCAACCGCGTCGGCCGCGACGGCAACGGCCTGGACTACGACGGCGACAGCGCGCTGATCGACTTCCTCGGGCAGCCGCAGGTGGAGGCCCACGGCGCCGAGCAGGTGCTCACCACCACCGTCTCCGCCGCGGCCCTGGCCGCGCACCGCGAGCGCTTCCCGGCGATGCTCGACGCCGACGCCTTCGAACTGCGCGGATAACGCCGCTTCGGCCGCGATGCCCTCGGCCCCGGACGCGGCCTCGCTTGCCGTCGCCGGCCGGCCAGGGGGAAGCGACCGCGCCCGGTTGCCCACCAACTGCGTGCAAGTGGCGCGGGCCGCGCAACGCCGGCTGAACCGCCGCACCGCGCCGCGCACGGCGCGGGCACGCGGCGGTGCTATATGCTCGGCCCGCTGCCGACACCGTCGGCGTTCGTCACAGGAGACTGCCATGCACCGCCTGCCGCGAATCCTGCTCGCCGGCCTGGTCGCCCTGGCCGCGGCGCCCGCCGCGCACGCGCGCGACATCGACTGCAAGCTGCACTTCAACCTCGCCGGATGGTCGGCGTTCTACAAGACCGCCAAGGGCAGCGGCACCATCAGCTGCGACAACGGCGCCAGCATGCCGGTGAAGATCAGCGCCAAGGGCGGTGGCATCACCTTCGGCAAGTCGCGCATCGAGAACGGCGTGGGCGAGTTCTCCGGCGTGGCCAGCATCCGCGAGACGCTGGGCACCTACGCCGCGGCCGAGGCGCATGCCGGCGCGGTCAAGTCGAGCAAGGCCCAGGTGATGACCAAGGGCGAGGTCTCGCTGGCCCTGGCCGGCACCGGCAAGGGCTGGGACCTGGGCGTGGCCTTCGGCAATTTCGTGATCGAGCCGCGCTGAGCCGGCGGCGGCCTGCGCGGGCCCCTCAGTCCGGGTCCGCCCGCGCCGGCAGCGCGACGTCGGCATCGACGAGGTACAGCGTCGAGGGCCGCTCGAGCAGCCATTCGCCGAGCAGTACCGTGCAGCGGACGTCCTCGTCCAGCGGGAGGTCGCGGCCCAGCTCCAGGTCGACCATGACGAAGCCGTGGGCGTGGCCGCGGCGGACGCGCACGAAATCCACGCCGCTGGCCTGGCGGCGGAGTTCGAAGCGCCCGGCGTAGCCTTCGCGCCGGTGGGGGTCGCTGCACTGGAGCAGCACCCGCGGGCCGGAGTCGCCCCAGGCCAGGCGGTCGCCCGGGTCGACGTGCAGCTCCAGCTGCAGGCGTCGCGGCATGCCGCCGCGGAACCAGAGGCCGTACTCGACGTGGGTGTCGTCGATCGCGGCGATGCGCCGGGCGATCAGCGGCGGACGGGTCCACGCCGGCCGTTCCACCGGCGTCTCGTTGCGCCGCCGCAGCCCGGCGGTGCGCGCGGCGTAGGCGGCGGCCGCGCAGGCCGTGTCGGGGCAATGCCCCAGGACCTCCCGGCGCCAGCGCCGCTGTTCGTCGTCCAGCGCGCGCGGGTCGGCCTGCCTGGCGCGCAGTGCGTCGTGCAGCCGCGACAGCGTGGCGTCCGCCCGGGCCAGCGCCGGATCGGCGCAGGGGTGCTGCGCCGCGATCGGCGCCTCCCCGCATCCGGACGGGGCTCCCGGTTCCTGGGCGCGGG
>DASRYN010000239.1:0-8636 GCA_035687185.1 Pseudoxanthomonas sp.
CCGGCACGGGCCACGGCGATCCGGTGCAGCTCCGGGTACAGCGCCTGGAACACCTCGGTCAGGCGCTGGCGCTCGCCGTTGCGCGCGCGCGCCAGCAGCTCGGTGATCTCGCTTTCCTCGGCCATGGGCTCCCCGGCCCCGCATCCGGCGGGAGGCGCCGAAGCTTAGCGCGGCCGCCGCGCAGCGTCAGGCGGGGCCGATTCGCCGGCCCGGAGGTAGACCTGCAGGTGCACCCAGGCCGCCTGCAGCAGCGGCGCGGCCAGGCCGGCCGCGCGCGCCCGGTGCAGCATGTCGCCGACGATGTGCGCGGCCTCCACCGGCTGGCCGGCTTCCAGGTCGCGCAGCATCGAGGCCTTGATCGGCGAGCCGGCGTCGGTGAGCTGCGCCAGGGCGGTGGCCTGGGCCGGCCCCGGGACCGGCTGGCCGGCGGCCGCGGCCACCCCCAGGCATTCGGCGTAGAGCGCGCGCATGAACGCCGCGCCACCCTCGGCGGCCACCACCTGGCCGACGCTGCCGCGCATCAGGCAGGTGCCCGCGGCCAGGGCGGCCAGGAAGGCGAACTTGATCCACTGCTCGCGGGCGATGTCCTCCACCGCCCGGTGCTCGATGCCGGCGCGTGCGCAGAGCCCGGCGAACGCGGCCACGCGCGGCCGGGTGCCGCCGTCGCGCTCGCCGAAGGTGATGGACGCCGGCCGGGCGTGGTGCACGATGGCCCCGTCCGGCCCCTTGCTGACGCTGATGAAGCACAGCCCGCCGAGCACGCGGTCGCGGCCGAAGCGGGCATCCAGCGCGTCGTAGTGCAGCAGGCCGTTGAGGATGGGCAACACCGTCGTCGCCTCGCCCACCGCCGGCGCCACCGCGGCGATCGCGTCGTCCAGGTCGTAGGCCTTGCAGCTGAGCAGCACCAAGTCGAACGGCCGCGCGCGGACCAGCGCGGGCAGCGCGTCGGCGGTGGCGTGGGCCACCGCCAGCTCCGCGTCGCCCAGCGGGCTGCGGATGCGCAGGCCGTCGCGCGCCAGCTGCGCCGCGCGCGCGGGCCGCACCAGGAAGGTCACGTCCGCGCCGGACCGGGCCAGGCGCCCGCCGAAGTAGCCGCCGGTGCCGCCGGCGCCGAGGACGAGGATGCGCACGATGCCGCCTCAGCTCCTCAGGCCCACGCCCCGGCGCAGCAGCCACAGCGACACGGCCGAGAGCGCCGCGACGAAGGCCAGCATCAGCGCGTAGGCGACCCAGAGCGGCACGTCGGAGGTGCCCAGCAGGCCGTAGCGGAACGCGTTGACCATGTAGAAGATCGGGTTGGCGTGGGTGGCCGCCTCGGCCCACGGCGGCAGCAGCGCGACCGAGTAGAACACGCCGCCCAGGTAGGTCAGCGGCGTCAGCACGAAGGTCGGCACGATGGCCACGTCGTCGAACTTCTTGGCATAGACCGCGTTGACGAACCCGGCCAGCGAGAAGATGGTCGCGCCCAGTAGCACCGTGGTCAGGGTCACCAGCGGGTGCGGCACGCTCACCCGGGTGAAGAACAGGGCGATGACCAGCACGATGGCGCCCACCATCAGCCCGCGCAGCACCGCGCCGGCGACGTAGCCGCCGAGGATGACCCAGTTGGGCATCGGGCTGACCAGCAGCTCCTCGACGTGGCGTCCGAACTTGGCGCCGAAGAACGAGGAGGAGATGTTGCCGTAGCTGTTCTGGATCACGCTCATCATCACCAGGCCGGGAACGATGAACTCCATGTAGCTGTAGCCGCCCATCGGCCCGATCCGCGAGCCGATCAGCCCGCCGAAGATCAGGAAGTACAGGGTCATGGTGATGGCCGGCGGCACCAGGGTCTGGCCCCAGATGCGCAGGATGCGCCGCACCTCGCGGCGGACGATGGTGCCCAGCGCGATCCAGTTGCGCGCGGTGTCGCTGCGCGCCGGCGCGGCGGCGGTGGGGATGGTGTCGTGTTTCATGCCGCCTCCCGCGCCTGCCCGGTGAGGCGCACGAACAGTTCTTCCAGCCGGTTGCTCTTGGTGCGCATCGAGCGCACGCGGATGCCGGCGGCCTCCAGCGCCGCGAACACGCGGTTGAGGTCCATCGCCCGCGGCATGTCCAGGTCCAGGGTGTGGCCGTCGATGGCGGCCAGGGTGGCGCCCTCCACCGCCGGCAGCACCGCCGGAAGCTGGCCGTCGATGTCCAGCAGGAAGCCCTCCACGTCCAGCTTGGCCAGCAGCGCGCGCATGGGGCCCTGTTCGACGATGGTGCCGCGGTCGATGATGGCCAGGTTGCGGCACAGGCTCTCGGCTTCCTCGAGGTAGTGCGTGGTCAGGATGATGGTCGTGCCGGCGGCGTTGATCTCGCGCAGCACGCGCCACATGTCGCGGCGGATCTCGATGTCCACGCCGGCGGTGGGCTCGTCCAGGATCAGCAGCCGCGGGCGCGTCATCATCGCCCGCGCGATCATCAGCCGGCGCTTCATGCCGCCGGAGAGCGTGCGGCTCATGACCCGCGCCTTGTCCCACAGGTGCGCGCGGCGCAGCTCGGCCTCGGCCAGCGCCGCGGCCTCGGCGCGCGGCACGCCGTAGAAGCCGGCGTAGTTGACCAGGATGTCGAACGGCTGCTCGAACAGGTTGAAGTTGATCTCCTGCGGCACCAGGCCGACCAGGCGCATCGCGTCGCTGCGGCGCGACACCAGGTCGGTGCCGAACACCTCCACCGCGCCCGAGCTCAGGTTCACCAGCGAGCTGACGATGCCGATGAGCGTGGACTTGCCGGCGCCGTTGGGGCCCAGCAGGGCGAAGAAGTCGCCGGGCATCACGTCCAGCGACACGCCCTTGAGGGCCTGCACGCCGTTGTCGTAGGTCTTGCGCAGGTCGCGCACGCGCAGCGCGGGAGCCGCTGCCTCGGATGTGGCGGGAGTCATGGAGGCCTTCGCGCCGGAACGGCGCCTGCTCGGAGCTGCCGCTATTATAGGTCGCACTCGGGCCCGGCCCCGGCTACACACTGTTGCGGATACCACACCGTGCCCGTCCATTTCCCGCTCCGCCTCGTCGAACGCCGCATGCTGGCGCCGTCCATCGGCCACTACGTGATGGCCCGCGACGACGGCCAGCCGCTCGACTTCGTGCCCGGGCAGTTCATCCAGGTGCACTTCCAGTACGCCGACGGCACGCCGGCGCGGCGCAGCTATTCGCTGGCCACGATCCACGACCACGCGCTGGGCCCGGGCGAGACCGTGGAGATCGCGGTCAGCTACGTGCCGGGCGGGGCGGCCACCGCGCTGTTCGAGGGCCTGGCGCCGGGCGACCGGATCGAGGCCAGCGGGCCGTTCGGCCGCTTCTGCCTGATGCCCGGCGACCGCAACCGCCGCTACCTGCTGATCGCCACCGGCACCGGCGTGACCCCGTACCGCTCGATGCTGCCGGTGCTGGCGCAGCAGATGGCCGAGCGCGGCGTGGAGGCGGTGCTGCTGTTCGGCGCGCGCACGCCGGCCGAGCTGCTGTATGGCGGGGAGTTCCGCGCCTTCGCCGCGGCGCACCCGGGCTTCCGCTTCGTGCCGTGCTTCTCGCGCGAGCTGCCCGCCGCCGGCTCGGCGCACGCGCACCCGGACGTGCGCCAGGGCTACGTGCAGCAGCACCTGGCCGAGTTCGCGCCCGACCCGGCCACCGACATCGCCTACCTGTGCGGCAACCCGGACATGGTCGATGCCTGCTTCGAGGCGCTGAAGGCGCAGGGGTTCGCGCCGGCGCAGATCCGCCGCGAGAAGTACGTCAGCAGCAAGTAGGCCGCGCTCGCAACGTTCGCCTGGCGGGAACCGGGCCCGCAACTCCGCCGCGGACTGTAAAGCGAGCTTGACAGCCGCGCGGCCCCCGGCCTAGATTCGCTGTCAAGTCTGCTTGACAGGGGATGCCATGGACATCGTGCACCGGTCGGCCCGGCGGCGGGCCGCGCGGCCGTGACCGCGACGCGACGCGCCGTCGTGTTCGCCGTCGGCCTCTCGGCCGGGCTGCTCGTGCTGGCCGCGCTGGGCGGCGGGCTGGGCCTGGGATCGCAGGCGCGCGGGGTGCTGGCCGGCATGGGCGGCGGCGGGCTGCTGGTGGGCCTGCTGCTGTGGTTCACCCCCGGCGACTGCCGCGACAGCGCCCCGCCGGCGCTGAGCCGGCGCTACTACCGCGAGTTCGGCGCACCGATGGCGGCGTATTTCGCGGTGGCGTCCGGTTGGCACCGGCTGCTCGACATGGTCCAGTCCACCTGGCTGCGCGCGGCGGTCGCGTTGCTGCCGGCGCTGCTGGTGGGCCTGGTGGTCCGCGCCATCGCCCGCTACGTGCGCGACTCGGACGAGATGCAGCGGCGCATCGAGCTGGAATCCATCGGCATCGCCGCGGGACTGACCGCCACGGCGTTCATGGCCGGCGGCTTCCTGCAGAGCGCGCATCTGATCGCGGTGCCGGGCAACGTGGCGATGCTGTGGGTGTTCCCCTCGCTGTGCCTGTGCTACGGCGTGGCCAAGCTGCTGATCGCGCGCCGCTACGTATGAACAACCGCCTGCGCGAGCTGCGCGAGGGCCGGGGCTGGTCGCAGGGCGAGCTGGCCGAGCGGCTGGAGGTCTCGCGGCAGACCGTCAACGCGCTGGAGACCGGCAGGTACGATCCCAGCCTGCCGCTGGCGTTCCGGATCGCGCGGCTGTTCCGGCTGCGCATCGAGGACGTCTTCTTCCCGGACGGGCCATGAACCGCCGGCCGGGCTTCTTTCCGTTTCCGTGAACCGAGGGACCGTTGCATGAACCCGCGCAAGACCCGGATCTCGTTGGCCATCGCCGCGGCGGCCGTCGCCGCGGTGGCCGGCTACCACCTGCTGCGTCCCGGCGCCGCGCCCGACCCCGGGCCGGCGTCTTCGGCCGCGCACGCGCCTGCCCAGGCCTCCCCTGCGCGGCGGCTGGGCACGCTGGCGTTCGCGCCGTGCACGCTCAGCTCGCCGCGCAGCCGCCAGAGCCTGGAAGCGCAGTGCACCACCCTGGACGTGCCCGAGGACAGGAGCCGGCCCGACGGCCGCCGCATCGCCCTCAACATCGCCTGGCTGCCGGCCACGCGCGAGGCCGACGTGGCCGCGGACCCGGTGTTCTTCCTCGCCGGCGGACCCGGCCAGGCGGCGGTGGAAACCTATCCCGCGCTGGACCCGGTGTTCTCCGAGGTGCGCAAGCAGCGCCACGTGGTCCTGGTGGACCAGCGCGGCACCGGACGCTCCAACCTGCTGGCCTGCGACGCGCCCGACGACGGCGCCGATGACGCCTCGCCCGCGGCGATGGAGGCCGCGGCCGCCGCCTGCGCGCAGGCGCTGTCGGCCAGGGCCGACCTGCGCCACTACACCACCACCGACGCGGTGGCCGACCTGGAGGCGGTGCGCGAGGCCATCGGCGCGGCGCAGGTCAACCTGGTCGGCGTGAGCTACGGCACGCGCGTGGCCCAGCAGTACGCGATGCGCCACCCGCAGCGCATCCGCGCCATCGTGCTCGACTCGCCGGTGCCCAACAGCGTGGGCCTGGGCAACGTGTTCGCGCGCAACCTGGACGATGCGCTGGCGCTGCAGTTCGCGCTGTGCGCGAAGGAGGCGGCCTGCCGCGACCGCCTGGGCGACCCGCGCGCCGCGCTGGACGCGCTGCTGGCCAGGCTGCGCGACCAGCCGGTGCAGGTGCGCTACCGCGACGCCACCAGCGGGGAACCGGCCGAGGGGACGCTGACCGCCGAGACCGTCGCCGGCCTGGTGCGCATGTACGCCTACATGCCCGCCGCCGGGGCGCTGCTGCCCAAGCTGATCCACGAGGCCGCCAACGGCCGCTACGAGGACCTGATGGCGCTGGCGATGATGCTGCGCTCGGAGATGCACCAGTCCATGGCCATGGGCATGCAGCTGTCGGTGGTGTGCAGCGAGGATGCCTCCAGCATGGTCGCGCGCGCCGAGGACGAGGGCACGGTGCTGGGCAACCTGATGCCGCTGGGCATGGCCGCCATGTGCCGCGCGTGGCCGCGCGGCGCCGTGCCGGACGACTTCAACCGGCCGCTGGCCACGGACGTGCCGGCACTGGTGCTGGCCGGCGAGTTCGACCCGGTCACCCCGCCGCGCTACGGCGAGGAGATAGCCCGGCACCTGCCCAACGGCCGCCTGTTCGTGCTGCGCGGCCAGGGGCACAACGTGATCGGCGCCGGCTGCATGCCCAAGCTGTTCGCGCAGTTCGTGGAGAAGGCCGACGCCGGGACGCTCGAAGGCGCCTGCCTGGACGACCTGGCCTACGTGCCGCCGTTCACCGGCTTCAACGGCTGGGAACCGTAAGCGCCCCGCACAGGACCAAGGAACCGAATCGATGATCGTCGCAGAACGACTCCGCAAGACCTTCCCCGGCAAGGGCAAGGACAAGACCCCGGTGATCGCGGTGGACGACGTGGGCTTCACCGCCCACGACGGCCAGATCACCGGCCTGCTCGGGCCCAACGGCGCGGGCAAGACCACCACCCTGCGCATGCTCTACACCCTCATGAAGCCCGAAGGCGGGCGGGTGCTAGTCGACGGCGTGGACGCGGCCGCCGACCCCGAGCGCGTGCGCCGCAGCCTGGGCGTGCTGCCCGACGCGCGCGGCGTGTACAAGCGCCTGACCGCGCGCGAGAACATCGCCTACTTCGGCCAGCTGCACGGGATGGACAAGGCGGCCATCGCCGCGCGCACCGCCCGGCTGGCCGCGGCGCTGCAGATGGAGGACTTCCTCGACCGCGCCACCGAGGGCTTCAGCCAGGGCCAGCGCACCAAGACCGCGATCGCGCGCGCGCTGGTGCACGACCCGCGCAACGTGATCCTGGACGAGCCGACCAACGGCCTGGACGTGATGACCACCCGCGGCCTGCGCGGCTTCCTGAAGGAGCTGCGCGAGGAGGGGCGCTGCGTGATCTTCTCCAGCCACATCATGCAGGAGGTGGCCGCGCTGTGCGATCGCATCGTCGTCGTCGCCCACGGCCGCGTGGTGGCCCAGGGCACGACCGACGAGCTGCGCCAGGCCGCCGGCGAGGCCAGCCTGGAAGACGCGTTCGTCAAGCTGATCGGCAGCGAGGAGGGCCTGCACGCATGAACAAGACCGGTTTCCTGGGCGGCATGTTCACGGTGATGCGCAAGGAGCTGCGCGATTTCGCCCGCGACCGCCGCACCTTCCTGCTCACCCTGTTCTCCGCGCCGCTGATCTATCCGCTGCTGTTCCTGGGCATGGGCAAGCTGACCGAGCTGCGCACCTCGACCCAGCTGGAGAAGACGCTGGAACTGCCCGTGGTCGGGATGGAGCACGCGCCCAACCTGGTCGCGCACCTGCGCAGCCAGGGGATCCACGCCAAGGCCGCGCCTGCGGACGTGCAGGCACGGATCCTCGCCCAGCAGGAGGACCTGGCGCTGGTGATCGGCGAGGACTTCGCCCGGGACTGGCGCGCCGGCCGTCCGGCCAAGGTGGAGCTGGTCACCGACACCACGCGCCGCAGCGGCGACGTGGCCGTGGCGCGCGTGCGCGGCGCGCTGGCCGGGTACGGCGCCAGCGTCGGCTCCCTGCGGCTGCTGGCGCGCGGGATCGATCCGATGGTGGCCGCGCCGGTCAGCGTCGGCACGCGCGACCTGGCCACGCCCGAGGCCAAGCGCGGCATCCTGCTGTCCTTCGTGCTGCCGCTGATCATGACCCTGTTCGCCTTCATCGGCGGCTCGCACCTGGCCATGGACACCACGGCCGGCGAGCGCGAGCGGCAGTCGCTGGAGCCGCTGCTGGCCACCCCCGTGTCGCGCGGCGCGCTGGTCAGCGGCAAGATGCTGGCCTCGGCGCTGCTGGGCCTGGCCTCGATGCTGCTGATCCTGGTCTCGTTCAAGGTCAGTGCCGGGCTGGCCGGCGGCATGGCGCGCTCGCTGGACGTGAGCCTCCTGGCGATGGCCAAGCTGCTGCTGATCCTGCTGCCGCTGGTGCTGATCGGCACTGCGCTGCTGACCTGCCTGGCCGCCAGCGCCAAGAGCATGAAGGAGGCGCAGAGCCACATCGTGTGGCTGATGCTGCTGCCCATGCTGCCGGCGTACGCGCTGATGGCCTATCCGCTGAAGGACACGGCGCTGTGGCAGTACGCCGTGCCGTTCCTGTCGCAGAACCAGCTGCTGGTGAAGGTCACCCGCGGCGAGGTGCCCAGCGCCGAACAGTGGACGGTGTACCTGGCGGCCTCGCTGGGCCTGGCGCTGCTGCTGTGGCTGGCGGCGGTGTGGCGCTACCGGCAGGAGAAGCTGGCGATCTCGGCCTGAGTGCCGGGCGGAAAGACGAAGGGCCCGGCGCTGCCGGGCCCTTCTCTTTTTCGGCCTGCCGCCGGCCTCAGCCGCCGGGGGTGAAGACCAGGGTGCGGCGGGTGGTCACCGGGGCGGGAACCGGCTCGAAGCGCCAGCGGCGCACCGCGTTGAGCGCCTCGCGGTCGAACACCCGGGCCGGGTTCGCGCGCAGGATCCGCGCCTCGGTCACCGCGCCGTCGGTGCCCACGGTGAACTCCACCAGCACCTCGCCGGACGCGCCCGAGCGCAGCGCATCCGGCGGATAGCGCGGCGACGGCATGCTGATCGGGCGCAGCGCGCGCTGCGGGGGCGGGGCCGCGGGCTGCGCG
>DASRYN010000240.1:0-14420 GCA_035687185.1 Pseudoxanthomonas sp.
ATCGCGCGGCCGCCCACCGCCGAGCTGCGCGCCAACCAGACCGACCAGGATTCGCTGCCGCCCTACGACGTGCTCGACGGCATCCTGCGCCGCCACGTGGACCAGGAGCAGTCGCGGGAGGAGATCGTCGCAGCCGGCTACGACGCGGCGGTGGTGGACAAGGTGCTGCGCCTGGTGCGCGTCAGCGAGTGGAAGCGCCACCAGGCCGCGCCCGGTCCCAAGGTGTCGCGGCGCGCCTTCGGCCGCGAGCGGCGCTATCCGATCAGCAGCGGCTTCGGCGGCTGAGGCCCTGGCGCCCAAGGCAAAGGCGCGCCCGCGGGCGCGCCCTTGCGCGTGCCGGGGACCGCGGCGGCGTCAGCGGTCCATGACCGCGTCGCGCTGGCCGGTGGTGGGCGACTTCTCGCCGGCGAACGGGTTCAGCCGGCGGATGGCCCAGGGGTACTTGGGCCACTCGCCGCTCAGGTAGGGGTGCTGCGGGTCGTTGAGCTGCAGCACGCGCCGGGCGTCGGCCGACAGCGTCTCCTGGCCAAGTTGCTCGTACGACTCGGCCAGCGCCGCCACCGCGTCGTACTGGTAGTCGCTCTGCGGGTAGGTCTCCAGGATGTACTGCGCGCGGCCGATGGCCGACAGCCAGGCGCCGCGGCGCATGTAGTACAGCGCGGTGTCCATCTCGTGGCGGGCGAAGATGTTGCGCAGGGCCACCATGCGGTGGCGCGCGTCGGCGGCGTAGCGGCTGTTGGGGTAGCGCTGCACCACGCGGTTGAAGTCGTCGTAGGCCTGCTGCGGCGAGGACAGGTCGCGGCGGCTGGGATCCAGCGACCAGACCCGGCGCAGGAACACCGCGTCGCGGTTGGAGTTGGACAGGCCGCGCAGGTAGTAGAAGTAGGCGATGTTGCGGTGGGTGGGGTAGGTACGGATGAAGCGGTCGATGGTGGAGACCGCGTCGTCGTGCTTGCCCGCCTTGTACTGCGCGTAGGCCGTCTCCATCAGCGCCTGCTCGGTGTACGGCCCGTAGGGGTACTGGGCGACCAGGCGCCTGAAGGTGAGCTCGGCGCCGGCCCAGTTGCCGCGTTCCATCTGGCGGTGGGCCTTCTGGTAGAGCTCCTCGACCGGCAGGCCCTCGTCGGCGTCCTTCTTGCTGTTGCGGCCGCAGCCGGTGGCCAGGAAGGCCACGGCGAGCAGCAGGGCCGCCAGGCGCAGCGGTGCGGGGAAGGAAAAGCGGAGGCGGTGGGCCATCGGATGGGCGTGCGGCGCGGAAACGGAGGGCCCGATGATAGCCTAGTGGCCTGTCCGGCGACTGACTCCAGGCCGCCGGGGCGTCCCCGCAGCCGGTCCCCCATGTCCCAGCCGTCCGTTTCCCCCCTGCAGGCCACCGTTCCCGACGAGGCCGCCGGCCGCCGCTTCGACGCGGTGCTGGCCGAACTGTTCCCCGAGTACTCGCGTTCCCGCCTGGCGGCCTGGATCAAGTCCGGCGACGCCCTGCTGGACGGCCGGCCGGTGCGCCCGCGCGATCCGGTCCGCGGCGGGGAGACGGTGTCCCTGGCCGCGGTGGCCGAGGTGCAGACCGAGGCGGCGGCCGAGGACATCCCGCTGGACGTGCTGTACGAGGACGAGCACCTGTTCGTGCTCAACAAGCCGGCCGGGCTGGTGGTCCACCCCGGCGCCGGCAACCCGGCCGGTACCCTGGTCAACGCGCTGCTGCACCGCGACCCCGGCCTGGCCGCGCTGCCGCGCGCGGGCATCGTCCACCGCCTGGACAAGGACACCAGCGGGGTGATGGTGGTGGCCCGCACCCTGCCGGCGCACACCGGGCTGGTGGCGCAGCTGGCCGCGCGCGAGGTGCACCGCCAGTACCTGGCCATCGTGGTCGGCGCGCTGGTCTCCGGCGGCACCGCCGATGCGCCCATCGACCGCCATCCGCGCGACCGCCTGCGCATGGCCGTGCGCGAGGACGGCCGCGAGGCGGTGACCCACTTCCGCCTGCGCGAGCGCTTCCGCGCGCACACCGCGCTGGAGTGCCGGCTGGAGACCGGCCGCACCCACCAGATCCGCGTGCACATGCAGCACCTGCGCCATCCCATCGTCGGCGACCCGCTGTACGGCGGCCCGCTGAAGCTGCCCAAGGGCGCCGGCGAGGCGCTGGCAGCGGCGCTGCGCGGCTTCCGGCGCCAGGCCCTGCACGCGGAGACGCTGGAGTTCGCCCACCCCGTCGGCGGAGCGCCGGTGCGCGTCGGCGCGCCGGTGCCGGCCGACATGGTCGAACTGATGCGCCTGCTGCGCGAGGACGCGCGTGCCTGGGAGGACGGCCAGCGGCGCTGAGCCGCGGCCGCTGGCGATGGGCGTGCACGCTTTCCAGGACGCGATCCTGCCGGCGGACTGGCCCGCGCCGCCGGGCGTGGCCGCCTTCACCACCCTGCGCCACGGCGCCGGCGCGTCCGCGCCCCCGTTCGACCGGTTCAACCTGGGCGCGCGCAGCGGGGACGAGCCGGCCGCGGTGGCCGCCAACCGCGCCGGGCTGGTGCAGCGCTTCGGTCTGCCGTCCGCGCCGCACTGGCTGCGCCAGGTCCACGGCACCGCCGTCCTGCGCTTCGACGCGCCCGCGGCGTCGGCCGCCGCGCTCGACGACGAGCCGGAAGCCGACGCCGCCGTCACCGCCGTGCCCGGCACGGTCCTGGCCATCCTCACCGCCGACTGCCTGCCCGTGGTGTTCGCGGCCGGGGATGGCAGCGAGGTCGGCGCGGCGCATGCCGGCTGGCGCGGCCTGGCCGCCGGCGTGCTCGAGGCGACGGTGGCGGCGATGCGCACCCCGGCGCCGCGGTTGCGCGCCTGGCTGGGGCCGGCGGCCGGGCCGCAGGCCTACGAGGTGGGCGAGGAGGTGCGCGCGGCCTTCGTCGCCGGCGACCCGCAGGCCGCGTCGGCCTTCGCGGCCACCCGGCCCGGCCACTGGCGCGCGGACCTGTACGCCCTGGCGCGCCGCCGGCTCCAGGCCGCCGGGCTCCCCGCCGCCGCGATCCACGGCGGCGGGCTGTGCACCATCTCCGACCCGCACCGCTTCTATTCGCACCGGCGCGACGCGCGCACCGGCCGGATGGCGACGGTGGCCTGGCTTGCCGGAGGCTGACCCCGCCGCGCCGCGCGGCTTCCGTTCTTCCCGCCCGTCGGAGGCGTTCCCGCATGACCGCACGATCCGTACGCGCAAGCCTCCGTTGTTTCCTGCTGTGGCCGGCACTGGCCGTGGCCGGCGGCCTGCCGCCGCTGCCCGGCGGGCTGGAGCCGGAGGCGGCCCACGGCCGGGTCCGCATGACCGAGGGCGGTCTGGAGATCGCGGCGGACAAGGGCACGGACCTGTTCGTCGACCCGGCCGGCACGCAGGCCGCGGACACCGCGCCGCGCGCGCTGTTCCTGCCGCAGGGCGATTTCGTGTTCTCCGCGCGGGTGGCGCCGCGGTTCGGCGGCGGCGCCTACGAGGGCGGGGCGCTGCTGGCCTACGCCGGCCCGGCGTGCTGGGGCAAGCTCCTGTTCGAGCGCTTCGCCTCCGGCCGCAACGGCGTGGCCACCACGACCGCGCGCGGCGCCGGTGGCGACGACGCCTACCACGGCACCCGCGACGCCGATGCCCAGTACCTGAAGATCGCCCGCCGCGGCGGCACCTACGTCTTCTATACCTCCCACGACGGGACCGACTGGAACTTCGTGCGCAGCTTCGCGCTGCCCTGCGACGGCCCGGTGCGCATCGGCTTCGCCGCGCAGGCGCCGCTTTCCACGGGCTTCGCCGCGGATTTCGGCGACGTGCGCTACCGCGCCGCCACCATCCGCGACTACTGGCAGGGCGAGTAGCGGCGCTTCAGCCGCCTTCCAGCGCCTGCAGGTAGTCGCGGCGCCAGGCGTGGATGTCGTGCCTGCGCAGGTGGTCCATCATCGCCTGCCAGCGTTCCCTGCGCCGCGCCAGCGGCATGGTCGCCGCGGTGGCGATGGCGTCGGCCACGCCGTCCAGGTCGTGCGGGTTGACCAGCAGCGCCTCGGTCATTTCCTGCGCGGCGCCGGCCAGCAGCGACAGCACCAGCACCCCCGGGTTCTCCGGGTCCTGCGAGGCCACGTACTCCTTGGCGACCAGGTTCATGCCGTCGCGCAGCGGCGTGACCAGGCCCACGCGCGCGCTGCGGTAGAAGCCGGTCAGCGTGGCATGCGGGAAGTTGCGGTTGACGTAGCGCAGCGGGGTCCAGTCCGGCTCGGCGTGGCCGCCGTTGATGTGGCCGGCGATCTGCTCCAGCTGGCCGCGCAGCTGCCGGTACTCGTTCACGTCGCCGCGCGAGACCGGGGCGATCTGCAGGTAGGTCAGGCTGCCCTTCTGGTCCGGGTGCCGCTGCAGGTAGCGCTCGAAGCCGTGGAAGCGCTCGGGCAGGCCCTTGGAGTAATCCAGGCGGTCCACGCCGATGGCCAGCATGCGGTGCTCCAGGCTGGTGCGCAGCGCGCGCACGGCCGGCTTGCCCACCGCCGCGGCCGCCTGCCGGGCGATGTGCGCGGTGTCGATGCTGATCGGGAAGGTGCCGGTGCGGAAGCGGCGCCCGCCCGGCGCCTCCAGCAGGTTCTCGCCGACGATCCTGCCGCCGCCGTACAGCCGTACGTAGGACTGGAAGCGGTCGTTGTCGCGCCGGGTCTGGAAGCCGAGCAGGTCGTAGGCGTACAACGAGGAGAACAGGCGCTGGTGGTCGGGCATGGCCATCAGCAGGTCGGCCGAGGGCACCGGCACGTGCAGGAAGAAGCCGATGCGGCAGCCGACGCCGCGCTCGCGCAGCAGCGAGGCCAGCGGGATCAGATGGTAGTCGTGCACCCAGACGGTGTCGTCGTCGCGCAGCAGCGGCGCCAGCCGGTCGGCGAACATGGCGTTGACCCGGCGGTAGCCCTCGCGGGTGGCGCGGTCGTAGTCGACCAGGTCCAGGCGGAAGTGCAGCAGCGGCCACAGCGCGCGGTTGGAGAAGCCGTTGTAGTAGGCGTCCAGGTCGGTGCGGTCCAGGTCCACGGTGACGTAGCGGATGTTGCCGTCCTGCTGCTCGTGCACCTCGCCGCTGCGGCCGCGCACGGTGCGCCCGCTCCAGCCGAACCACACCCCGCCGCGCTCGCCCAGCGCCGCCAGCAGCGCCACGGCCAGGCCGCCGGGCCGGTTCTCGCCGGGGAGGGCGACGCGGTTGGAAACGACCACCAGACGGCTCATGAGGCCTCCTGCCAGGAACGCGAGAGCCGCATCGCGGCGATGATCAGGCCCACGTGGGAGTAGGTCTGCGGGAAGTTGCCCCAGCCCTCGCCGCTGTCGAAGGCCATGTCCTCCGAGAGCAGGCCCAGGTGGTTGCGGTGCGCCAGCACGCGCTCGAACAGCTCGCGCGCCTCGTCCATGCGGCCGATGGCGGCCAGCGCGTCGATGTACCAGAAGGTGCAGATGGTGAAGCTGGTCTCCGGCGCACCGAAGTCGTCCGGCGCCACGTAGCGGAACACGCCGTCGCCGTGGCGCAGGTCGCGGCCGATGGCCTCGACGGTGGCCACGTAGCGTGGGTCGTCGGGGGCGACGAAGCCGATGTCGGCCAGCAGCAGCAAGGAGGCGTCCAGGTAGTCGCTCTGGAACGAGGCGCTGAAGTGGTTGGCCGCCGGTCGCCAGGCGCGCTCGAGGGTGGCCGCGCGGATGGTCTCCGCGCGCAGGCGCCAGTGCGTGGCGCGCTCGTCCAGGCCCAGGCGCCGGGCGATCTTGGACAGCCGGTCGCAGGCGGCCCAGCACATGGCCGCGGTGTAGGTGTGGACCTCGGCGCGGCCGCGGAACTCCCACAGCCCGGCGTCGGGCACGTCGTACAGGGCGAACGCGCGCTCGCCCAGCGGCTCCAGCCGCGAGAAGGTGTGCATGTCGCCCGGGTCGACCAGGCGCTGGTCGAAGAACAGCTGGGTGGAGGCCAGGACCACGCTGCCGTACACGTCGTGCTGCTTCTGGATCCAGGCCAGGTTGCCGCGCCGCACCGGGCCCATGCCGCGGTAGCCGGCCAGCGACTCGACCTCCTGCTCGTCCAGCCGCTCCTCGAAGCCGATGCCGTACAGCGGCTGCAGGCTGCCGTCGTGGGTGGCGAGGTTGAAGATGTAGCGCAGGAACTCCTCCATGCTGCGGGTGGCGCCCAGGCGGTTGAGCGCACGCACCACGAAGGCCGCGTCGCGCAGCCAGCAGTAGCGGTAGTCCCAGTTGCGCGCGCTGCCGGGCGCCTCCGGGATGGAGGTGGTCATGGCGGCGATGATCGCGCCGCTGTCCTCGTACTGGCACAGCTTGAGCGTGATCGCGCTGCGGATCACCGCGTCCTGCCATTCCAGCGGGATGGACAGGTAGCGCACCCATTCGCGCCAGTAGTCCTGGGTGCGCACCAGCGCCTCGTCCACGTAGCCGGAGATCGAACGCGCCAGCGGCTCGTCCGGGCCCAGCACCAGGTGCAGGCGGTGGGTGAGCACGAACGGCAGGCCGTCGCGCACGAAGCGCACCGGCACGTCGGTGGTCAGGCGCAGGGTGAAGCCCGGCAGCAGCCAGCGCACGTGGTTGCTGCCCCAGGTGTGCTCGGGCACGCGCGCGCCCCAGTCGGCCAGCGGCCGCGCGCGCACGCGGATGCGCGGACTGCCGGCCAGCGGCGTGATCCGCCGCACGATGGACACCGGCCGGAAGAAGCGCTCGTTCTGCCGCCAGCGGGGGGCGAAGTCGACGATCTCCAGCGCGCCGCCGTGGCGGTCGTGCAGCACGGTGCGAAGGATGGCGGTGTTGGGCAGGTAGCACTGCTCGGAGTGGGAGAAGTCCTCCAGCTCCACCCCGAAGTCGCCGCCCTCGTGCCCGCGCGGGGAGAGCAGCGCGCAGAACGCGGGGTCGCCGTCGAAGGCGGGCAGGCATGCCCAGACCACGCGGCCGCGGGTGTCGACCAGCGCGCCGAAGCTGCCGTTGCCGATCACGCCCAGCTGCAGGTTGGCCTCGTGAATCTCCATGCGATCTCCTCGGTCAGGCGTGGCGGCGCGCGGCGCCTCCCGCCGCCGCGTTGGCCAGCAGCCATGCGTGCGCGGCGCGGATGTCGGGCAGGGCATGCGTGGCGGCGCTGGCGGCGCGCGCGCCGACCAGCACGCTCCAGCCGCCGGCGCGGTTGGCCGCAGCGAAGCCGTATTCGTCCGTCAGGTCGTCGCCGACGAACACCGGCACGCGGCCGGCGAAGGCGGGCTGGGCCATCATCCGCTCGACCGCGCCGCCCTTGTCGCTGCCGGCGGGCACGAACTCGACCACGTGGTCGCCCGGCTGCAGGCGGTAGCCGGCCAGGGCACCGATGCGCTCGCCGGCGAAGTCCAGCACCGCGCGGGCGGCGGCCGGCGCCGCGCGCCAGTGCAGCGCCAGGCTGACGCCCTTGTCTTCCACCAGCACGCCCGGGTGCGCGCGCGCCAGGCGCGCGGCGTCCTCGTGCAGCGCGTGCAGGAAGGCGGACGTGTCGGCGGGCATGTCCGTCTCGGCTTCGGCGGCGCTGCGGAACTGGTGGCCGTGCAGGCCCGCGGCCGGCAGCCGCAGCGGCGCGAACAGCGCGTCCAGCTGCGCCAGCGGACGCCCGCTCACCAGGGCGACGGCGCCGCGCAGGCGCTCGCCCAGGAGGCCGATCGCCTCGCGCACCTCCGGCAGCAGCCGCACCGCGGCGGGGTCCTCGCTGAACTCCACCAGGGTGCCGTCGACGTCGAGGAACAGGGCGCAGTCGTCGCCCAGGGGCGGCGGCGATGGACGGGAAGGCATCTCGTCGACCATCCGTTCATTGTGCACGATGCACACGTGAGCGCCAGGTCAGCGGCCGGAGCCATCAGCGCGGTGGCGGAATGCAGGTGCCGCACAGCGCGCAGGCGGCGGGCGGGCACGCGTGACGCGTGCGGCCGTGCAGGCATGCGTCCTCCGCGGCGATCGGCGCCATGCCGCCAGGCGGCGCCTGCCACGGCACGCGCAGGAGCGCTATCCTGCGCGCCCCTTCGCGATCTGCTCCGCCCGATGACCGGCGCTCCGCCTCCGCTTTCCCTGTCCACGGCCGCCGCGCCGACGGTGTTCCAGCAGGTATTGCGTGCGCCGTTCTTCAACCTGCCGCCCAGCCTGCGCCTGCTGCACTCGATCCGCGGGGAGGCCGAATACGCCGGCGAGGTCGACATCGCGCGCGGCACCGGCCTGCTGGCGCGCCTCTGCGGGCGCATCGCCGGGCTGCCGCCGGCGATGCGGCAGGCGCCGCTGCGGGTTCGGTTCAACGCCGATGCGAAGTCCGAGACCTGGCGCCGCCAGTTCGGCAGCCACCGCATGGTTTCGCGGCTGCGCTGCCGCAAGGGGCTGCTGGTGGAGCGCCTGGGCCCGGTGCAGTTCCGCTTCGCATTGCACGCGGCCGACGGCGCGATCTACTGGAACGTGGCCGCGGCCCGCGTGCTGGGGCTGCTGCCGCTGCCGGCGCGCATGCTCGGCGGCGTGCGCTGCCGGGAATGGGAGCAGGACGGGCGCTACCACTTCCAGGTCGAGGCCGCGCTGCCGCTGGCCGGGCCGCTGGTCCGCTACCGGGGCTGGCTGGAGCCCGTGTCCGCCGGCCCGGGCTGAGCGGCGGCCGCCTCCGCCCCGGCGAGCAGGAAGGCGAGCTTGCGCTCGCGCGCGAGCTTCCGGATCGCGCACTCGGCGCGGGCGGCGCTGGCCCGGTCCGGGAAGGCGCGGCTGCCCAGCAGCCGCACCGGCGGGTTGGCCCGCGTGTAGCGCGCGCCGCGGCCTGCCGCATGGGCGCGGTAGCGGGCCTCCACGTCGGGGCTGATCCCGGCGTACCAGGCGCCGTTGCGGCATTCGATCAGGTACAGGAACCAGGGACGGTCCGGCGTGGGCATGCGCTGCATTATCGGCGCGCCGGGCCCCGCGTGGCGCCCCCGGCCGGGCGCCGTGGCCTTGAAACCGGCCCGGGGAACCGCATCTGGTGGACATCGCCGGCGCGCCGGCCCGTTTTCCGAGGAATCCACCATGCGCATGGACAAGCTCACTTCGCGCTTCCAGCAGGCGCTGGCCGACGCGCAGTCGCTCGCCGTCGGCCGCGACCACAGCGTGCTCGAGCCTGCGCACGTGCTCGCGGCGCTGCTCGACCAGGCAGGCGGCAGCGCGCGGCCGCTGCTGGCCCAGGCCGGCGTCAACGTGCCGCTGCTGCGCGAGCGGCTGGGCGAGGTGCTGGAGAAGCTGCCCAGGGTCTCCGGCCAGGCCGGAAACCTGTCGGTCGGCAACGACCTGGCGCGCCTGCTCAACGTCACCGACAAGCTCGCACAGGAAGGCGGCGACACCTACATCGCCAGCGAGTGGTTCCTGCTGGCCGCGCTGGAGGACGGCGGCCCGGCCGGCCAGGCGCTGAAGGCGGCCGGCGGCGACAAGGCCCGGCTGCGCGCGGCCATCGACCGGCTGCGCGGCGGCGAGAAGGTGCAGTCGGAGAGCGCCGAGGACCAGCGCCAGGCGCTGGAGAAGTACACCATCGACCTGACCGCGCGCGCCGAGAGCGGCAAGCTCGACCCGGTGATCGGCCGCGACGAGGAAATCCGCCGCACCATCCAGGTGCTGCAGCGCCGGACCAAGAACAACCCGGTGCTGATCGGCGAGCCGGGCGTGGGCAAGACCGCGATCGTGGAAGGCCTGGCCCAGCGCATCGTCAACGGCGAGGTGCCCGAGGGCCTGCGCGGCAAGCGCGTGCTCTCGCTGGACATGGGCGCGCTGATCGCCGGCGCCAAGTTCCGCGGCGAGTTCGAGGAGCGGCTCAAGGCCGTCCTCAACGACCTGGCCAAGAACGAGGGCCAGATCATCCTGTTCATCGACGAGCTGCACACCATGGTCGGCGCCGGCAAGGCCGAGGGCGCCATGGATGCCGGCAACATGCTCAAGCCGGCGCTGGCGCGCGGCGAGCTGCACTGCATCGGCGCCACCACCCTGGATGAGTACCGCCAGTACGTGGAGAAGGACGCCGCGCTGGAGCGCCGCTTCCAGAAGGTGTTCGTCGGCGAACCCAGCGTGGAGGACACCATCGCCATCCTGCGCGGCCTGAAGGAACGCTACGCGGTGCACCACGGCGTGGAGATCACCGACCCGGCCATCGTCGCCGCCGCCACGCTCTCGCACCGCTACATCGCCGACCGCCAGCTGCCGGACAAGGCCATCGACCTGATGGACGAGGCGGCCTCGCGCATCCGCATGGAGATCGACTCCAAGCCCGAGGAGCTGGACCGCCTGGAGCGCCGCCTGATCCAGCTGAAGATCCAGCGCGAGATGCTGCGCAAGGAGAAGGACGAGGCCTCGCGCCAGCGCCTGGCCGACCTGGAGGCGGACATCGGCCGGCTGGAGCGCGAGTTCGCCGACCTCGACGAGGTGTGGAAGTCGGAGAAGGCCGCGCTGCAGGGCGCCACCCGCATCAAGGAGCAGATCGAGCAGGCCCGGCTGGAGCTGGAGGCCGCGCAGCGCCGTCAGGACTACGCGCGCATGAGCGAGATCCAGTACGGCCAGCTGCCGGCGCTGGAGAAGCAGCTGGCGGCCGCGCAGGAGGCCGAGCAGAAGGACTTCCGCCTGGTGCAGGAGAAGGTCACCGCCGAGGAGATCGCCGAGGTGGTCTCGCGCTGGACCGGCATCCCGGTGTCGAAGATGCTCGAGGGCGAGCGCGAGAAGCTGCTGCGCATGGAGTCGGTGCTGCACGAGCGCGTGGTCGGCCAGGACGAGGCCATCCGCGCCGTGTCCGACGCGGTGCGCCGCTCGCGTGCCGGGCTGTCCGATCCGGACCGGCCGATCGGCTCGTTCCTGTTCCTCGGCCCCACCGGCGTGGGCAAGACCGAGCTGTGCAAGGCGCTGGCCGAATTCCTGTTCGACAGCAGCGACGCCATGGTCCGCATCGACATGAGCGAGTTCATGGAGAAGCACTCGGTGGCGCGGCTGATCGGCGCGCCGCCCGGCTACGTCGGCTACGAGGAGGGCGGCTACCTCACCGAGGCGGTGCGGCGCCGGCCGTACTCGCTGATCCTGCTGGACGAGGTGGAGAAGGCCCACCCGGACGTGTTCAACATCCTGCTGCAGGTGCTCGACGACGGCCGCCTGACCGACGGCCAGGGCCGCACGGTGGATTTCCGCAACACCGTGGTGGTGATGACCTCCAACCTCGGCTCGCACCAGATCCAGGAGCTGGGCGGCGACGACTCGCCGGAGGCCTACGTGCAGATGAAGGCCGCGGTGATGGGGGTGGTGCAGGCGCACTTCCGCCCGGAGTTCATCAACCGCCTGGACGAGATCGTCGTGTTCCATCCGCTGGACAAGGCGCAGATCCGGTCCATCGCGCGCATCCAGCTGCATGGCCTGGAGAAGCGCCTGGCCGAGCGCGGCATCCGCCTGGAGCTGGGCGACCGCGCGCTGGAGCTGCTGGGCAACGTCGGCTTCGATCCGGTCTACGGCGCGCGCCCGCTCAAGCGCGCGATCCAGGCCCAGCTGGAGAACCCGCTGGCGCAGCGGATCCTGGCCGGCGAATTCGGCAGCGGCGACACCGTGCGTGCCGACGCCGAGGGCGGCCAGCTGGTCTTCGCCAAGGGCTGACCCGCGCGGGCGAGGGCGGCGCCCGGCAGTGCCGGCGCCGCCCTTGCCGGCGGCGCCTTCAGACCGGGGGCACCACCATTCCGCGGCCGGCGTAGCGGTAGGGCGGGGTGGACATGACCATCTCGGCCAGCGAATGCGCCAGCTCGCGTTCGGCCATCACCGCGCCGTCGGCGCCGTGGTTGAGCAGGTGGCGCACCTCGGCGTCGCTGTGCGCGCGGGCCAGCACCGGCAGCGCCGGGTTGATCGCGCGCAGCTTGGCGATGGCCTCGCCGGCCTCCAGCGGCTGCGGGATGGCCAGCACCGCGATGCTGGCGGACTCGGCGTGCACCTCGGCCAGCACCCGGTCCGAGGCGGCGTTGCCGCGGACGCCCGGGAAGCCCGCCGCGTGCGCGCGCGCGATGTGGTCCTTGTCGTTGTCGATCACCAGCACCTGCACGCCGCGCTCGCGCAGCACGCCGGCCAGCTCGCTGCCGACCCGGCCGTAGCCGATGATGATGGCGTGGTGCCCGGGCACCAGCGCCGGCCCCGGCGGCGGCTCGGGCTCGGGCACCGCCTCGTCCCCGGCCAGCCGCGCCTGGCGGTCCAGCCAGGCGAACAGCAGGGGGTTGGCGATGATGGACAGCAGGGCGCCGGCCAGCACCAGGTCGCGGCCGTCCTCGGGCAGGATCCGCAGCGACACGCCCAGCCCGGCCAGGATGAAGGAGAACTCGCCGATCTGTGCCAGGCTCACCGAGATGGTCAGCGCAGTGCCCGGCGGGTGGCGGAACGCGCGCACGATCCAGTACGCGGCCACCGACTTGCCCACCAGGATGATGGCCAGCGTGGCCAGCACCTGCCACGGGTGTTCGAGCAGGATGCTCGGGTCGAAAAGCATGCCCACCGAAACGAAGAACAGCACGGCGAACGCGTCGCGCAGCGGCAGCGAGTCGTTGGCGGCCTTGTGGCTCAGTTCCGATTCGTTGAGCAGCATGCCGGCGAAGAACGCGCCCAGGGCGAAGGACACGCCGAAGAGCGCCGCCGAACCGAACGCCACGCCCAGGGCGATGGCCAGCACCGAGAGCGTGAACAGCTCGCGCGAGCCGGTCCCGGCCACCTTTTCCAGGGTCCACGGGATCACCCGCCGGCCCACCACCAGCATCACCGCCACGAACAGCGCCACCTGCAGCAGCGTGCCGGCCAGCGCCGCCAGGATCGCACCGATCCCGCCGGCGCCCCCGTCCTCGCCGAGCACGCCGCCCAGGGCCGGCAGCAGCACCAGCGCCAGCACCATTACCAGGTCCTCGACGATCAGCCAGCCCACCGCGATGCGGCCGCGGCGGGTGTCCAGCAGGCGCCGTTCCTCCATCGCCCGCAGCAGCACCACGGTGCTGGCCACCGACAGCGCCAGGCCGAACACCAGCCCGTGCAGCGGCGGCCAGCCCATGGCCCAGGCCAGGCCCATGCCCAGCAGCGTGGCCACCGCGATCTGCGCGACCGCGCCGGGGATGGCGATCCACTTCACCTCCAGCAGGTCCTGCAGCGAGAAGTGCAGGCCCACGCCGAACATCAGCAGCATCACGCCGATCTCCGACAGCTGGTTGGCCAGCTCCTGGTCGGCCACGAAGCCGGGCGTGAAGGGGCCCACGCAGACGCCGGCCAGCAGGTAGCCGACCAGCGGCGACAGCCGCAGCCGGTTGGCCAGCGCGCCCAGCACGAAGGCCAGGCCCAGGCCGACGGCGACGATCTCGATCAGGCTGGTGTCATGCGGCATCGGCTCACCAGCGGTAGGCGATGCGCCCGTACACGTAGGCGCCGTTGAAGCCGAACGGCGACTGGCTGCTGTACGGGAACTGCCCGGCGTTGGAGTTCGGCGCGATGGTGCGGTCGGGATACTCGTCCAGCAGGTTGTCTGCGCCCACGGTCAGGGTCCAGCGCGGGCCGGGGCGGAAGCTGGCCGAGGCGTCCACCACCCACCGGGCGCCGTAGGTCTGGTCGTTGGCCGGGTTGCCGGTCTCGCTCACGCGGGTGGTGAATTCGCCGTAGCGGGTCGCGCCCACGACGAAGTCCCAGGCCGCCAGGTGCCAGGCCGCGCCCAGGGTGGCCTTGTCGCGCGGATAGCCTTCCTCGATGCGCCCCTGCTCGTCGCGGCCGATGCGCCACAGGTTGGCGCCCAGCGCGGCCAGCTCCGGCGGGTTGGGCGCGATGCGGCGGATCTCGGTCTTGTTGTGGTTGTACCCGGCCGTCAGCTCCAGGTTGCCGGACTGCAGCGGGATGCGCCACGTGCCCACCACGTCCACGCCGCGGGTGCGGGTATCGGCGGCGTTGGTGAAGTAGCGCGCGCTGTTGACCCCGTTGGCGCCGAGCTGGGCCAGCAGCGCCTGCGCCGCGGCGTTGCCGGCCAGCAGCAGGTTGGAGGACAGCACGATGCGGTCGTCGATGTCGATCTGGTAGCCGTCGATGGTGACGTACAGGTTCTCCGTGGGTTGCAGCACCAGCCCCAGCCCGTAGGACAGCGAGGTCTCGGCGGCCAGCGGCTCGGCGCCCAGCGCCTGCGCCACCGCGCCGGTGGCGGGGAAGGTGCCGGACTCGAAGAAGCGGTCCACGCTGGCGCTGTATTGCGAGGTCACCACCTGGTAGTACTGCTGCGCCAGCGCCGGGGCGCGGAAGCCGCTGGCCACGGTGGCGCGCAGCGCCACGGCGTCGCTGAAGGCGTAGCGCGCCGAAAGCTTGCCGGAGGCCTCGTTGCCGAAGTCGGAGTAGTCCTCGTAGCGGCCGGCGATGCCGGCGGAGAAGCGCTCGGTCAGGTCCGCCTCCAGGCCCGCGTACACGGCGTGGCTGTGGC
>DASRYN010000241.1:0-5292 GCA_035687185.1 Pseudoxanthomonas sp.
GGTGCAGCGCCCGGAGATGGCCCGCCCGGAGATGGCCCGGCCCGAGATGCGGCGCCCGGAGATGTCCCCGCCGGAGGCGCCGCCGGACCGCAGCGCCGAGGCCCGCGCCGCGCAGCAGCGCTCGATCTCCGAGGCGGTCCGCTGGGTGCAGCGCTCCACCGGGGGCCAGATCCTCGGCGCCGAGCAGGTGCCGTTCGAAGGGCGTAGCATCACGCGGGTCAAGTACATGGACCATCGCGGGCGCGTCCGCTACATGGACGCCCCCGGCTCCAGCGGCGAGCGCCGCGGCCGCGGCGGCCCGCGACGCGACGATAACGACGATCCATAGACGATGCGGGACGCCCGGTCCGGGCAGGCGGACCCCACCACTGCAACTCAGGGAGAGTGCATGCGTATCCTTCTGGTCGAAGACGAGGCGCCGCTGCGGGAAACGCTGGCAGCGCGGCTCAAGCGCGAGGGCTTCGCCGTCGACGCGGCGCAGGACGGCGAGGAAGGCCTCTACATGGGCCGCGAAGTGCCGTTCGACGTGGCCATCATCGACCTCGGCCTGCCCAAGATGTCGGGCATGGAACTGGTCAAGGCCCTGCGCGACGAGGGCAAGAACTTCCCGGTGCTGATCCTCACCGCCCGCTCGAGCTGGCAGGACAAGGTCGAGGGCCTCAAGCAGGGCGCCGACGACTACCTGGTCAAGCCGTTCCACGTCGAGGAGCTGCTGGCCCGCCTCAACGCGCTGGTGCGGCGCGCCGCCGGCTGGAGCAAGCCGGTGCTGGAGTGCGGCCCGGTGGCGCTGGACCTGGCCGCGCAGACGGTCAGCGTCAACGGCCAGAACGTGGACCTGACCAGCTACGAGTACAAGGTGCTCGAGTACCTGATGATGCACGCCGGCGAACTGGTCTCCAAGGCCGACCTGACCGAGCACATCTACCAGCAGGACTTCGACCGCGACTCCAACGTGCTGGAGGTCTTCATCGGCCGCCTGCGCAAGAAGCTGGACCCGGACGGCGAACTGAAGCCCATCGAGACCGTGCGTGGCCGGGGCTACCGCTTCGCCATCCCGCGCAACGACGGCTGAGCCGGGAAACGGTACATCGGTGGACGGCAAGTCCAGGTTCCGGCCGTGGCGGCCGCGCTCGCTCAAGGCGCGGCAGCTCACCGCGGCGAGCCTGGGCCTGCTCGCGTTCCTGATGCTGGCCGGCTACGCGCTGGACCGCGCCTTCGCCGAGACCGCCGAGAACAACCTGCGCCAGCGGCTGAAGAGCTACGCCATGGCATACGCGGACAACATCGATTTCGGCCGCGACGGTTCGCTGTACACGCCGGAGCTGGGCCCGGACCCGCGCTTCCACCGCCCCGGCAGCGGCCTGTACGCCGAGGTCGTGCTGCCCAACGGCCACTGGGCCTCGCTCTCGGCCGAGGGCCCGCTGCTGCCGGAAGTGCACGGCATGCTGCAGGCGCGCGAGGAGCGTTTCGAGGGCCCGCTGCCCATCACCCAGATCGATGGCAGCGAGGGCGAGGTCTACCGCTACGGCATCGGCCTGATCTGGGCCGAGCGCGCGCCCGAGGCCGAGTTCCCCTACACCATTTACGTCATGGAGGACGCGCAGACCCTGGACGCCCAGGTGCGCGTGTTCCGCGGCGCGCTGTGGATCTACCTGGGCGGCGCCGGCCTGATCCTGCTGCTGCTGCAGGCGGTGATCCTGCAATGGAGCCTGCGCCCGCTCAAGCGGGTGATCGCCGAACTGACCCGGGTGCAGCGCGGCCAGCTGCAGCACATGAGCGACCGCCACCCGCGCGAGCTGGAACCGCTGACCGAGAGCATCAACGCGCTGATCGACAGCGAGCGCGAGAACCTGGAGCGGCAGCGCAACACCCTTGCCGACTTGGCGCACAGCCTGAAGACGCCGCTGGCCGTGCTGCGCACGCAGCTGGACGCCGGCGCCGGCGAGCCCAGCCTGCGCGAGGAGCTGGACGCGCAGCTCAAGCGCATGAACGACCTGGTTTCCTACCAGCTCGCGCGCGCCGCCTCCGGCGGCCACAAGCTGTTCTCCGCGCCGGTGCCGGTGGAGTCCACCGCCGAGGAGATCGTGCGCGGCCTGGAGAAGGTGTACGCCGCCAAGGGCGTGCTGTGCGAGTTCGAGATCGACCCGGGCGTGCAGTTCTACGGCGAGGCCGGCGACCTGCAGGAGCTGCTGGGCAACCTGCTGGAGAACGCCTTCAAGTGGGCGCGGCGGCGCGTGCTGCTGATCGCCCGGCCCGGCCCCGCCGCGCCGAACCGCCGCGCCGGCCTGGTGATGGCGGTGGAGGACGACGGCCCCGGCATCGCGCCGGAGGACGTGGCGCGGGTACTGCAGCGTGGCGTGCGCGGCGACGAGCGGGTGCAGGGCCACGGCATCGGCCTGTCCATCGTGCAGGACCTGGTGCGCGACTACCGCGGCGAACTGAGCGTGGACCGTTCCGAGGAGCTGGGCGGCGCGCGTTTCCAAGTGATCCTGCCGCCGGGCCTGTGAGCGGCGCGCGGGTGCGGCGCTACAGCCGGATGTCGCCGTAGAACCGCCGCAGGTGCGCGGCCACCTCGGGCATGGCCGCGGCCAGCAGCGCCGGCGCGGAGAAGTGGTATTCGCTGGCCACCGCGAAGAACTCCTCCGGCGCCTCGGCGGCGTAGGCGTCGATGGCGGTCTCGCGGCCGGCGTCCACCTCCTCGCAGAAGGCGTCGTAGGCGCGCTGGAAGTCGCGCGCCCACTGCCGCTGCCACGCTTCCGGCAGCAGCGGCGTGCCGTCCAGCGCGCCGTCCAGCACGTCCAGCTTGTGCGCCATCTCGTGCACGGCCACGCAGAAGCCGGCGTCCGGTTCGGCCAGGTCGGCCTGCACGTCGGCCCAGGACAGGATCAGCGGGCCCTGGTTCCAGGCCTCGCCGATCAGCTCGTCGTCCCACTCGTGCAGCACGCCGGCCGCGTCGACGTGGCTGCGACGCACCCGGAACGCTTCCGGGTAGACCAGCAGCTGCGACCAGCCGCGCAGCCCGGCCGCGCCGTACTCCAGCAGCGGCAGGCAGCACAGCGCGGCCAGCTGCACGCGCTGGACGTCGTCCAGCCGCAGGTCGGCCAGCGGGGTGATGGTCTTCTCGTGCAGGAAGCGCGCGGCCAGTTCACGCAGGCGCGCCTGGCGCGGGGCGTCGAGCGTGGCGGCCCAGGGCAGCGCGGCGCAGGCCGGTTCCCACAGCGATGGATCGATCGCCGCCGCGCCCGGGCGCAGCCGGCGGAACAGCCTGCCGATCACCGGGGGTCAGCGGAACATGCCCGGCAGGAAGCTGTGCCACTTGTTGGCGCGGGCGCGCGGCACGGTGTCCGAGTCGCCGCCGCCGTTGCCGGCCGGCGCACGGCCGGTGCTGCGCGCGGCGGGCGGCACCGCCGGACGGGCCTGCGGTGCGTCCTCGCCGGCGGTGGCCGGACGCGCGTAGACGCATGCGCCCTGCTTGCGCCCCGTGTCCTGTTCGGAAGGCGGGGCGGCCCAGCACAGGGCCGGCAGGGCCAGCAGCAACAGCGGGGAAAGGCGGCGCATGGGCGGGTCCGTCGGCCGGGCGAGGCGCCGAATATACCGCGGAACGGGCCGCGCGGCAGGCCGGGCTGGGCCGGCGCGGCCCCCCGGGCGATAATCGGCCGGTTTCTTGCGCCGCCGCCGGGGAGTGACGTGGACGATCGGGAACTGCTGCGCCGGCTGGGGGAGGGCGCCTCGGGCGACGCCCTGGCGCGCGCGGCGGGCATCACCCGAGCGGCGGTCTGGAAGCGGATCCAGGCCTTGCGCGCGGCCGGGCTGGAGGTCCACGCGCGCCCCGGGCGGGGCTACGCCCTGGCCCGGCCGCCGGACCTACTGGACGCGGCGGCGCTGCGCGCGGCGCTGTCCCCCGCCGCGGCCGCGGGGCTGGGCACCCTCGAAGTGGCCTGGGCCGTGGATTCGACCAACAGCGAGCTGCTGCGTCGCGGTCCGGCGCCCGGCGCCAGCGTGTTGCTGGCCGAGCGCCAGACCGCCGGCCGCGGGCGGCTGGGCCGGGCCTGGGCCTCGCCGCTGGGCGCGCAGGTGTGCCTGTCGGTGCGCCGCGGCTTCGACGGCGGCCTGGCGCGGCTGGGCGGGCTGAGCCTGGTGGCCGGCATCGCCGTGGCCGAGGCGCTGCGCGGGCTTGGCTATGCCGAGGTGGGCCTGAAGTGGCCCAACGACCTGGTGGCGGCCGGGCACAAGCTCGGCGGGCTGCTGGTGGAAGGCGGCGGCGAGCACGCCGGCCCGGTGCACGCGGTCATCGGCCTGGGCCTCAACGTGCGGCTGCCCGAGGCCGCCGCCGCGGGCATCGACCAGCCCTGGACTGACCTGTCCCACCTGGCGGGCCAATGCCCGCCGCGCACTGCCATCGCCGCCGCGGTGCTCGGCCGGCTGCTGCCGGCGCTGGAGGCCTTCGACCGCGACGGCCTGGCGCCGTTCCTGCCGCGCTATGCCGCGCTGGACGCGCTGGCCGGCCGCCCGGTGCGCGTGCTCGTCGGCGGCGCGGCGGTGGAAGGCCGCGCCGCGGGCCTGGCGCCCGACGGCGGCCTGCGCGTGGACACCGGGGCGGGCGAGCGGGTGTTCCATGCCGGCGAAGTGAGCGTGAGGCCGCGATGAGCGACTGGCTGTTCGACCTGGGCAACTCGCGGTTCAAGGCCGCGCAATGGCAGCCCGACGGCGGCATCGGGCCGATCCTGGCGTGGCCGCACGGCGCCGAGGCGCTGGCCGCCGGCGACGACAGCCAGGGCCCGCTGCCGCGCGGCCGTCGCGCCTGGCTGGCGAGCGTGGCCGCCCCGGCGCTGACCGCGCAGCTGCTCGCGCGCCTGCGCGAACGCTTCGACGAGGTCCACGTGGCCTGCACCCGCGCCGAATGCGCCGGCGTGCGCGTGGCCTACGCCCGGCCCGAGCGGCTGGGCGTGGACCGCTTCCTCGCGCTGCTGGGCGCGCGCGCGCTGGGCGGCGACGCGCTGGTCGCGGGCGTGGGCACCGCGCTGACGCTGGACCTGCTGGATGCCGACGGCCGCCACCACGGCGGCCGCATCGCCGCCTCGCCGACGCTGATGCGCCAGGCGCTGCATGCGCGCGCGGCGCAGCTGCCCGCCGCCGGCGGCCGCTACCGCGAGTTCGCCGACGACACCGAGGACGCGCTGGCCTCCGGCTGCGACGGTGCCGCGGTCGCGCTCATCGAGCGCTCGCTGCGCGAAGCGGCCGCGCGCCTGGGCCGCATGCCCGCGCTGCTGCTGCACGGTGGTGGCGCGCCGG
>DASRYN010000242.1:0-7195 GCA_035687185.1 Pseudoxanthomonas sp.
GGCATCGACCGGGACTGGTTCCTGCCGGACGGCAAGCCGTGGAAGGGCGGCCCGCTGAAGGAAGGCCAGGTGCTGGTGGTGCGCCTGACCCTGCAATCCGGCAGCGCCATGCCCGATGCGCTGGTCACCGACCTGCTGCCGGCCGGCCTGGAGGCCGAGAACCTCAACCTGGCCGATCCGGAGCAGTGGGCCGGCATCGAGATCGAGGGCGTGGCGCTGTCCGAGCGCGCCGGCGCGGCGCAGCTGCGCCACGAGGAGTACCGCGACGACCGCTACGTCGCCGCGCTGCGCCTGGGCGCGGGCGAGACCGCCCGGCTGTTCTACCTGGCCCGTGCGGTGACGCCCGGCACCTATGCCGTGCCGCCGCCGCTGGCCGAGGACATGTACCAGCCGCGCATCCGCGGCACGGGCGCCGCGCGACCCGCCCAGGTCACCGTGGTGCCGCCCTGAGCGGGCGGTACCGCCGCCCGGCCACGGGCCGGGCGCAAAAAAAACCCCGCCTGGAGGCGGGGTTCCGTGCGACCGGTCCGGTGCGGATCAGTCGAGCGGCGTGATGTTGGAGGCTTGCGCGCCCTTCGGGCCCTGGGTCACCTCGTAGCTCACGCGCTGTCCTTCCCTCAGCGAGCGGAAGCCCTTGGCGTTGATCGCGGAAAAGTGCGCGAATACGTCCGCGCCACCGTCTTCCGGCGAGATGAAGCCAAATCCCTTGGCGTCGTTGAACCACTTCACGGTACCGTTGGCCATCTGCTGCGTAGTCCTTGCGATTGACGAAAAGCGGCGGTCCGCCGCGCCGCCGAGTATGCAAATCCCGGCGACCGCTGACAACGGCGGCGGCAACCGTTTCCCGGGTTACCGCTAACTTCTCAGCCGCGCGCCAGCTCGGCCACCAGCTCCGGCAGCCCCGCCGAGGCGGCGGCCACGTTGTCCAGCACCTCGGCCAGGGTGATCTCGCCGCCGTCCCCGCAGCCGGCCGCCCAGTTGGCGACGATGGCCAGGCATGCGTATTCCAGCCCCAGCTCGCGCGCCAGGCCGGCTTCCGGCATCCCGGTCATCCCGACCAGGTCGCAGCCGTCGCGGCGCATGCGCGCGATCTCGGCGTTGGTCTCCAGCCGCGGGCCCTGGGTGGCGCCGTAGCAGCCGCCGTCCACCACCCGCGTCCCGGTCACGCGCGCGGCCGCCAGCACCTTGTGCCGGAAGATCGGGCTGTACGGCTGCCCGAAGTCCACGTGCAGCGGCTCGCCCTCGCCATCCCAGTAGGTGGACGCGCGGCCCCAGGTGTAGTCGATCAGCTGGTCCGGGCAGGCGAGCACGCGCGGCCCGTAGGCGTCGGTGATGCCGCCCACGGTATTCAGCGCCAGTACCCGCGTGGCGCCGGCCTGCCGGAGCGCGTAGAGGTTGGCGCGGTAGTTGACCCGGTGCGGCGGCAGCGCGTGGCCCTCGCCGTGGCGCGCGAGGAAGGCCACCCGCGCCTGGCCCAGGCGGCCGACCCGCAGCGGCCCGGAGGGCGCGCCGTAGGGCGTGTCCACGTGCAGCGCCTCCGCGTCCTCCAGCGCGCCCAGGCGGTACACGCCGGTGCCGCCGATCACCGCCAGCGCGATGTCCCGCGAACCGTCCATCGGCCTCACTCCCCGAGCGCGTAGATGCCGGGCAGGTTGCGGCCCTGCTCGTGGTAGTCCATGCCGAAGCCGAACACGTAGCGGTCCGGCACGCTCACGCCGACGTAGTGCGCGCGCACGCCTTCCACGCAGCGGTCGTGGTCCTTGACCGCCAGCACGGCGATGCGCACGTCGGTGGCGCCCTGTTCCAGGCACCAGCGGGTGACCTCCTCCAGGGTGTGGCCCTCGTCGAGGATGTCGTCGGCGATCAGCACGCGGCGGCCGTACAGCGAGGTCGCCGGGCGGTGCTTCCACACCAGTTCGCCGCCCTGGTTCTGGCCGCGGTAGCGGGTGGCGTGCAGGTAGTCGAACTGCAGGTCCAGGCCGCGCGCGCCCAGCTCCAGCGCCAGCTGCCCGGCGAAGGGCAGGCCGCCGTGCATGACCGTCAGGTACACCGGCACGAAGCTGTCGCCCAGGCGGTGCGGCGGCACGTCGCCGATGTAGTCGCGGGCGATCTCGTCGGCCATGCGCGCGATGGCGCGGTCGAGGGCGGGGCGGTCGACCAGCAGGTCGGATTTCTGGAGGACTTCGGCGATCAGCGGGGTGGACATCGTGCGGGTGCTACCGGAAGGGAAGGGGATGGCGCGGAGGCGGCGGTCACGCCGCGGCCGGGGGCAGGCGGCCGCGCGCGGCGCCGTAGCGCGCGTCGGCCAGCAGGCCGTCCCAGCCCAGCGCGCCGCGGCCGACCAGGCCGGCCAGGGCGGCGGTGTTGAGCCGGCGACCCTCGACCGCGCGCAGCGATTCGTCCACCAGCTCGGGGTGGCAGACCAGCACCACGTCGCAGCCGGCGTCCAGGTGCGCGTCGATGCGGGCGCGCACGCCGCCGGCGGAGAACGCCGCGGCCATGCCGATGTCGTCGGAGAAGACCACGCCGCGGAAGCCCAGGCCGCCACGGGACGCGTCGCCGCGCAGGATCTCCTCGATCCAGCGCCGCGAATAGCCGGCCGGTTCCGGCGCGACCTGCGGATAGGCCACGTGCGCCATCATCACCGCGTCGGCGCCGGCCTCGATGCCGGCCGCGAACGGGACCAGGTCCTCCGCCCGCAGTACCTCCAGCGGCCGCGGGTCGACGGCGTCGTCGAAGTGGGTGTCCTCCGCCACCGTGCCGTGGCCGGGGAAATGCTTGAGCGTGGCGGCCATGCCGGCCGCATGCATGCCGCGCACGTAGGCGCGGGTGAAGGCCGCCACCACCTGCGGGTCGTCGCTGAAGGCGCGGTCGCCGATGGCGCGGTTGCCGCGGGCCAGGTCCACCACCGGGGCGAAGCTCAGGTCCACGCCGCTGGCCTGGACCTCGCTGGCCATCAGCCAGGCATGCTCCTCGGCCAGCGCCAGCGCGGCCTGGGGGTCGGCGGCGTAGAGCTCGCCGATGCGCTGCAGCGGGGGCAGGTCGCTGTAGCCCTCGCGGAAGCGCTGCACGCGCCCGCCTTCCTGGTCCACGCACAGCAGCTGCGGGCGCGGCGCGGCCTCGCGGATGGCGGCGGACAGCTCGGCCACCTGCGCGCGGGAGGCGAAGTTGCGCATGAACAGGATGACGCCGGCCACCGCGTCGTGCTGCAGCCAGTCGCGCTCCTGCGCGGTCAGTTCGGTGCCGGCGACGCCGATCACGAGCATGCGGGGGAACTCCGGGTCGCGCGCGGTCCGCGCGCCGCGGGCATTGTCGCAGATGCGGCGTGCACGGTCAGGCGCGGCAGGCGCCGTCCGGCCCGCAGGCGTCGTCGCCGGGGCCGGGCGCCGGCGGCGGCGCGGCCTCGGCCATGGCCTGCCGCAGCAAGCGGGCGAACGCCTCCGGCGGTTGCGCGCCCTGCACCGTGTGGCGGCCGTCGACCACGAAGGTCGGCACCGCCCGGATGCCCATGGCCCGGGCCTGCGCCAGCCGCGCCCGGACCTCGCCCAGGCCCTCGTCCGAGGCGAGCATGGCGCGCACGCGTCCGGGCGCCAGCCCGCCGGCGGCGCCGGCCTCGGCCAGGGCGTCGGCCTGCGCCAGGTTGCGGCCGTGGACGAAGTGGGCGCGGAACAGCGCCTCGGCCACGGCCTGCGCGTCGCCCTCGCGCGCGGCCAGCCACATCAGCCGGTGCGCGGGCAGGGTGGTGACGCGGACCTGGCCGCGGTCGAAGTCCATCGGCAGCCCCTCGGCACGCGCGGTGGCCTGCGTCCGGGCCAGGAGCTGCGCGGTCGGTTCCGGGCCGCCGAACCTGGCCGCATAGGCGTCCCGCAGCGGCACCGGCTCGGTTCCGGCGTCCGGGTCGAGCTGGAACGGGTGCCAGTGCAGTTCCACCGGCGGGGCGTCGTCGCCCAGCAGTTCCAGCGCGCGGCGGAAGCGGTGCTTGCCGATCCAGCACCACGGGCAGACGGGGTCGGACCAGACGTCGACCCTCATGCCGGCGCCGGCCCGGAAGCCGCGCGCTCGGCGGGGCTCCACTGCGAGTACGGGCGCTGCGCCAGGGCCAGGTTGTAGTAGCGCGGCTGGTCGGTGACCTCCTCGCCCAGCCAGTCCGGGCGCCCGAAGGCCTCGTCCGGCGCGTCCAGCTCGATCTCGGCCACCACCAGCCCGGCGTTGTCGCCCAGGAACTCGTCGACCTCCCACAGGTGGCCGCCGTCGCGCACGTAGTGGCGGCGCTTCTCCACCAGGCCGCCCACGCACAGCGCCAGCAGCTGGCGCGCGTCCTCCACCGGGATGGGGTAGTCGAACTCCTGGCGGGTGTGGCCCAGCTCGCGGGACTTGAGGTTGAGGAAGGCCCGCTCGCCTTCGATGCGCACCCGCACCGAGGCCTTCTGCGCGCCGCCCTCGACCACCGCCAGGTCGTTGAGGTAGCCCTGGGCCATGGGCTGCACCCGCTCGGCCCGCGCGCGCCACGCCTCGCCCCGCACGCGGAACTTGCGTTCGATCTCGATGCCCATGCGCCACGCCCCGCGTCAGGAAGGACGCCCATGCTAGCGGCGGGCGGGGCGGCGGTCACCGCCGCGCCCCGCGACGCAACATGGACGCTCCCCGGGGCATCGTGTATTAAACCGGTTCCCCCGACGCCCCTGATCCCTGGCCCCCCGCATGCAGAAAGACACCACGATCCGCCTGCTCATCGTCGACGACCGCGTCGAGGACGCCGAAGCGATCGTCAGCACCCTGCGCAACGGCGGCATCGCGGTGCGACCGCTGCGGCCGCAGGCCGCCGACGAGCTGGCGCAGATGGTCGCCGGCCAGCCGGTGGACCTGGTCCTGGCCACCGACTCGGCCGCCATGCCGCTGGCGCAGGTGGGCGCCCAGGTGGCCGACAGCGGCAAGGACCTGCCGCTGCTGGTGCTGGTGGAGACGGTGGACGAGGCCACGGTGCTGGGCGCGCAGGCGGCCGGCGCGCGCGCGGTGGTGCTCAAGCGCCGGCCCGAGCACCTGCTGGAGACCGTGCGCCGCGAATGGGCCGACCTCGACGCGCGCCGCGGCCTGCGCCGCCTGGAGGCGCAGCTGCGCGAGACCGAACGTCGCTGCGACGCGCTGATCGCCTCCTCGCGCGACCCGGTGGCCTACATCCACGAGGGCATGCACATCCGCGCCAACGACGCCTACCTGGAGATGTTCGGGTTCGAGTCGTTCGAGGACGTGGAGGGCATGTCGCTGCTGGACCTGGTCGCGGCCCAGCACATCGACGGCTTCAAGCAGCTGCTCAAGTCGCTGGCCAAGGGCGAGCCGCCGCCGGCCGAGTACCTGATGGAGGCGCGCCACATCGACGGCAGCACCTTCCCGGCCAAGCTCGAGTTCGCCACCGCCAGCTACGAGGGCGAGCCCTGCGTGCAGGTGGTGTTCCGCCGCCGCGAGGAGCTGGACCCGGAGCTGGCGCGCGAGGTCGAGGAGCTGCGCCGGCGCGACCCGGTCACCGGCCTGCTCAACCGCCCCACCTTCATGCGCCTGCTCGAGGACGCCGTGGCCCAGGTCGGCCGCGACGGCGGCGGCGGGCAGTACGGCTTCCTGCTGGTGGAGCCGGACCACTACTCGCGGCTGCTGCCGGACATCGGCCTGGACTCGGCCGACGCCCTGGTGGCCGCGCTGGCCGAGCGCGTGCGCACCTGCGTGGAGCCGGACGTCAAGGTGGCGCGCTTCGGCGAGCACACCTTCGCCGTGCTGCTGGAAGGCAACCACGCCCGCACCCGCGCCGTGGCCGACACCTTGCGCGAGGCCTTCGCCACCCACGTCTTCAGCGTGGGGGAGCGCTCGGTGGCGGTGACCGCCAGCATCGGCGGCGTGCAGGTGGGCGAGAAGATCGCCAGCGTGCCGCAGATCCTGGCGCGGGCGAACCACTGCCTGCACGCGGCCACCGAGCTGGGCGGGAACACCGCGCAGGTGTTCGATCCGGGCGCGGCCGACCGCGCCGAGGAGGAGCGCGTGCAGCGCTGGGTGGCGCGCATCCGCGAGGCGCTGGCCGGCGAGGGCTTCGTCCTGCACTACCTGCCGGTGATGAGCCTGCAGGGCGAGCCGGGCGAGCTGTACGAGGCGCACCTGCGGGTGGACGCCGGCGGCGAGCTGGTGACCCCGTCGGGCTTCCTCGGCATCGCCGAGGAGCACGGGCTGCTGGCCGACATCGACCAGTGGGTGGTGCGCCGCGCGATCGCGGTGCTGGGCGAGCGCGAGCGCGCCGGCCGGCAGACGCGGATGCTGGTGCGCATCAGCCCGGCGTCGTTCGCCAGCCCGGCGATGGTCGAGCTGATCGGCCGCGAGCTGTCCGCGCACGGCGTCCCCGGCGAGCGGCTGTGGCTGGAGGCGCCCGAGGCCAAGGTGTTCACCCAGCTGCGCAGCGCCCAGCAGTTCCTGGCCGCGGTGGCGCCGATGGGCTGCCGCGTGGGCCTGGAGCAGTTCGGTTCGGGCCTGGATTCGTTCCAGCTGCTGGCGCACTTCAAGCCGGCCTTCGTCAAGATCGACCCCGGCCTGACCGAGGAGATCGGCCGCCCGGGCGAGGCGCAGGACAAGGTGCGCGAGATCACCGCGCGCGCCCGCGAGGAGGGCATGGCCACGCTGGCCGAGGAAGTGGCCGACGCCCAGGCCATGAGCCAGCTCTTCACCGCCGGCGTGGACTATGTTTCCGGCAGCTTCGTCGCGCCGGTGGGCGCGGGGATGAACTTCGACTTCGGCTGAGCGCGGCGAGGGACGGTCGCGCCGGCCCCACGGGAGCCCGGCCATGCACGCCTTGCCGCCGTTCGAGACCCACCACGCCGGGAACCCGCCGCCGCCATTCGAGCCGCGCGACCTGTGGGCCGACGACGCGGCCCTGCGCGAGGGCGTGGCCCGCGGCGGCGCCGGCGGCCACGCCGCGCTGCTGCGCGACTACGGGCGCCTGGCCGGCGACGAGCTGTACCGGCTGGGTTTCGACGCCAACCGCGACCGCCCGAGGCTGCGCACCCACGACCGCCACGGGCGCCGCATCGACACCGTCGAGTTCCACCCGGCCTACCACCGGCTCATGGAGCTGGCCAAGGCCCACGGCGTGGCCGGCCTGTCCTGGCATGCGCCCGCGCCCGGCGCGCACGTGGCCCGCGCCGCGCTCATGTACCTGCAC
>DASRYN010000243.1:0-4015 GCA_035687185.1 Pseudoxanthomonas sp.
CGAGCGCGGCCTGGCCTACGCGCGCACCGACGTGGGCGGCGCCTACCGCTGGGACGCGGCGGCGCGGCGCTGGATCCCGCTGACCGACTGGATCGGGCACGCCGACGCCAACCTCACCGGCATCGAGAGCGTGGCGCTGGACCCGTCCGACCCGGACCGCGTGTACCTGGCCGCCGGCACCTACACCCACGAGCGCGCCGGCAACGGCGCCATCCTGCGCTCGGCCGACCGCGGTGCCAGCTTCGAGCGGGCCGACCTGCCGTTCAAGCTGGGCGGCAACGAGCTGGGCCGCGGCAACGGCGAGCGCCTGGCGGTGGACCCGAACGACGGGCGCGTGCTGTTCCTCGGCTCGCGTGCCCACGGCCTGTGGCGCAGTGCCGACCGCGGCGCCAGCTGGGCACGCGTCGAAGGCTTCCCCGCACTGGCCACCGCCGAATCGGCGAGCGCCAGCAACCGCTGGCGCAGGCAGTCCATCGGCATCGTCTTCGTCGTGTTCGACCCGGCCAGCGGCACGCCGGGCGCGCCCACGCCCGTGCTCTACGCCGGCGTTGCCAGCCGCGAGGGCGGGCTGTTCCGCTCGCATGACGCGGGCCGCACCTGGGAGGCCGTGCCCGGCCAGCCCACCGGCCTGCGCCCGAACCACATGGTGCGCGACGCGCGCGGCGATTTCCTGGTCAGCTACGGCGACGAGCCCGGCCCGGACACCATGAACGACGGCGCGCTGTGGCGCTGGTCGCCGGCCAGCGGGCGCTGGACCGACATCAGCCCGGCGCCGCAGTCCAGCGATCTGCAGGGCGACGGCTTCGGCTGGGGCGCGGTGTCGGTGGACGCGCGCAACCCCGACGTCATCGTCGCCACCACCTTCAACCGCTGGCGGCCGCACGACGACATCTACCGCAGCACCGACGGCGGCCGCAACTGGACGGCCGTGTTCCCGGCCTCGGACTTCGACCACACCGCCTCGCCGTGGACGGCGCAGGCGCGGCCGCACTGGATGGCCGACGTCGAGATCGACCCGCACGATCCGGACCGCGTGCTGTTCGTCACCGGCTACGGCATCTGGGCCTCCCGCAACATGACCGCGCTGGACCGGGGCGGACGCGTGGACTGGTGGTTCGAGGACGCCGGCCTGGACGAGACCGTGCCGCTGGACCTGGTCAGTCCGCCGCAGGGCGCGCCGCTGGTCAGCGGCCTGGGCGACATCGACGGCTTCCGCCACGACGACCTGGCGCGCACCACCGTGCAGTTCGCCGCGCCGCCGCGCTATAGCAACACCGAAAGCCTGGACTTCGCCGGCCGCGTGCCGGGGCTGCTGGTGCGCAGCGGCCACCTGCACGGCGAGCGCCACGACGTGGTCCGCGCCGCCTATTCGCGCGACGGCGGCAGCACCTGGACGGCGTTCGCCGGCGAGCCGCCGGACGGGGAGGGCGCGGGCGAGATCGCCATCGCCGCCGACGGCGCGCGCGTCATCTGGCGGACCCGCAACGGCAGCCACTGGCTGACCGACGACTTCGGCGGCCGCTGGCAGAAAGTGCGCGGCCTGCCGGCCACGGCGGCGGTCGCGGCCGACCGCTTCGAGGCCGGCGTGTGGTACGCGCTGGATCCGGCCAGCGGGCAGCTGTTCGCCAGCGGCGACGGTGGCGTGACCTTCACCCAGGCCGCGGCAGGCGCCGGCGCGCTGGGCGAGTGGTTCCGCGGCGAACTGCTGCCCTCGACCGCGCGCGGCGGCGTGGTGTATTTCGCCGCGGCCTGGCGCGGCCTGATGCGCTGGAGCGCCGGCCGCCTGGAACGGCTGCCGGGCGTGGAGAACGCCTTCGCCGCCGGGCTGGGCGCGCCCAAGCCCGGCCGCGCCAACCCCGCGCTGTTCGTGTTCGGGCAGGTGGACGGGGCGGTGGGGTTGTATCGTTCGGACGACGAGGGCCGCCGCTGGGTGCGGATCGACGATCCGCGGCACCGCTTCGGCCACGTGCGCATGCTCACCGGCGACGCGCGCGTGCACGGCCGCGTCTACCTGGCCACGGGGGGGCGTGGCGTGATCTACGGGGAACCGGAATGAGCCGACGCATCCTTCTCGCACTCCTGGCCTGGCTGCTGCCGCTGGCGGCGCTGGCCGCCGACGCCGCGCTGGAACTGCCGCTGCTGTTTTCGGATGGCGCGGTGCTGCAGCGCGACCGGCCGTTGCCGGTGTGGGGCCGGGCGGCACCCGGCAGCCAGGTGGAAGTGGAGTTCGACGGCGCCCGCGCCGCGGCCACGGCCGGCGCCGACGGCCGCTGGTCGCTGCGCCTGCCGGCGCACGCGGCCGGCGGCCCGTACGAGCTGGTGGTGCGCGCCGGCGGCCGGGAACGCCGCGTGCGCGACGTGCTGGTGGGCGAGGTCTGGCTCGCGTCCGGCCAGTCCAACATGGAATGGCCGGTGCAGGAGACCCTGCACGCCGCGGAGGACATCGCCGCGGCCGGCGACCGCCGGCTGCGCCACTTCAAGATCCCCAAGTCCTGGGCCGAGCGGCCGCAGGCCGACCTGGCCGGCGGGCAGTGGCAGGCGGCCTCGCCCGACACTGTCGGCGCCTTCTCCGCGGTGGCCTATGCCTTCGCGCGGGAGCTGCGCGCGGCCACCGGCGTGCCGGTGGGCATCATCGACAGCACCTGGGGCGGCAGCTCGATCGAAGCCTGGATGGACGCGGCGATGCTCGGCCTGGACGCCGACGCGCTGGAGGCGCGGATGCGGCAGGCGCGCGCGGCCGACGAAGCCGTGCTCGCCCGCACCCGCGAGCGCCTGGCCGCCTGGCCGCCGGTGGATGCCGCGTCCGAGGCCTTCGCCGCCGCGCCGCTGGACGAACGCGACTGGGCCACCATCCAGGTGCCGGCCCTCTGGGAGGCGGCCGGCTACCCGGGCGTGGACGGCGTGGCCTGGTACCGCACCGCGTTCGAGCTGGATGCGCGCGAAGCGGCGGCCGGCGTCACCCTGGGCCTGGGCCGCATCGACGACAGCGACACCGTCTGGGTCAACGGCCGGCGCGTGGGCGCCACCCGCAACGGCTGGAACACGCCGCGCGCGTACGCGGTGCCGCCCTCGGCCCTGCGCGCCGGGCGCAACACCGTGGCCGTGCGCGTGGAGGACAGCGGCGGCGGTGGCGGCATCGCCGGCCAGGCGGACGAGCTGTACCTCGCGACGGCCGGCGGCGCGCGGCGCGCGCTTGCCGGCCCGTGGCGCTTCCGCACCGCGGCGGTCGACGTGGCGATGGACGAGGGCAAGAACCAGGTGGACACCGCGCTCTACAACGCCATGGTCCACCCGCTGCAGCCGTATCCGCTGGCCGGAGTGATCTGGTACCAGGGCGAGACCAACGCCACGCCACAGGGCGCCCATGCCTACCGCGACCGCTTCGGCGCGCTGATCCGCGGTTGGCGCGCCGCCTGGCAGGCGCCGGAACTGCCGTTCCTGTGGGCGCAGCTGGCCGCGTTCGGTTCCGGCGGCGACCGCGTGGACGCCGCCGGCACCGTCATCGACAGTCCCTGGGCGACGTTGCGCGAATCGCAGTCGGCCGTGCTGGCGCTGCCGGCCACCGCGCAGGCGGTGACCATCGACGTGGGCGACGCGCACGACATCCATCCGCGCGACAAGCGCACCGTCGGCCACCGGCTGGCGCTGGCAGCGCGCCGCGTGGCCTACGGCCAGGACGTGGTGCATGCCGGCCCGGCGTACCGCGGCGCCGAGGCGCGCGAGGGCACGCTGGTGCTGCGCTTCGACGCGCCGGCCGGGCTGGCCGTGCGCGGCGGCGGCCAGGCGCCGCGGGGCTTCGAGCTGGCCGGCGCCGACGGCCGCTTCCATCCGGCGCAGGCGCGCATCGAGGGCGACGCAGTGGTGCTGCGCAGCGGCGCGGTGCCGCAGCCGCGGCTGGCGCGCTATGCCTGGAGCGACAACCCCGCCGCGGCGGACCTGGTGGGGGGCGACGGGCTGCCGGCCTCGCCGTTCCGCACCGGCGAATGGTGAGCAGACGATGCGGACAGGAGGGGAA